>NZ_JAEQDD010000017.1:49329-130209 GCF_020737885.1 Microcoleus sp. PH2017_34_RAT_O_A
CGCTCTTTCATCCTAATATAAGAAAGAGCGCTGAAGCGCAACTACGTACCTTTTTGATTTGAGGTATGTTGTTGCGCTTTAGCGCTCTTTCATCCTAATCTATGAAAGAGCGCTGAAGCGCAACTACGTACCTTTTTGATTTGAGATTTACAGAGATTCAAAAGTGGCGGTAAAACCCTCTAAAGTCAAGCATTCTTCCATAAAATCCTCTACATCATTGACATTTTCCAGTTTATATTCCATGATGCGTTCACCGTCGCCTTTCATCTTTTTGGAAGAAAGAGGCGTAGCCGGATATTTGTCAGCAATGACTTTGAAAGCTTTGGAATTGAGAGTCCAGCTTTCCGCAGAACATTTAATGATTAAAAGCCACATGATAAAATCCCTCCTTGGGTTTGGTTTATTAATAGAAAACTCGGCGGTTGAAACCGCGTCTATACAAACTTGCACGTGCCTCCGCAGGTTGAAGAATTGACGGTGAAAATTGCGTTATTTTCTTCAGTTATTTTCTTCAGTCCGCGGAGGCGGACTTTGCTTGTGTAGACGCGGTTTCAACCGCCGTCTTCTTTATCTTTCTGGCGGTTTCAACCGCCGTCTTCTTTATCTTTCTGGCGGTTTCAACCGCCGTCTTCTTTATCTACTCGATAGTGCCGACAAATCAAGAGATTCTGTTGTTTGGAAAAAAGCTAAAAGGCGATCGACTATTTGAGCAACACCACCCTTAACATTCGACTCAACATTCAAAGGCATCACCGGATCGTGCAGTGACAAGCGTAGCAGAAACCAGCCCGATTCGCTAGCTGACGTGCAGGAAACTCGCAAACCTTCGTAATTATTGGGTACAATTCCCCAGTCGGCTTGGGTTGAGACAAATTCTTGCAGTTTCTCAATTACCAAATTTCCCTGAGCTTTGAAATCATCCACACCAATTTTAATCCGAAACTCTGCACTTTCTTCAGGTTCTTGTAAATTCGCAATTAAATCCGGCAAAGATTGATTAGCTAATTTGGATTTAGCCAATTCAATCAATAATTTGCTCACCAAGTAAGCGCCATCATCCAGAAAGTAATTTTCCTTCAAAGCGCCATGTCCAGAAGTTTCAATCGCCAGCCATGATTCCTGTCCCGCTGCATTGAGGCGAATCGACTCGTCAATCACATTTTTGTAACCGCGTTTAAAGCGATGGTGAATTCCTTTTAAATCCTGTTCGATGAATTGCGTTAAACCATCGGATGTGATAGAATCCGTAACGACGGTAGAGCCTGGGTGCTCTTGTAGGACGATCGCCGAAATCAACGCGATTAACCGATTGCGATTCAGTTCCTTGCCAAATTGATCCACAGCCGCACTGCGATCGACATCCGTATCAAAAATAATCCCAAAATCAGCTTGATTGGCAATTACCGCTTGACAAATTGACTGCATTGCCTGTTTATCTTCGGGATTCGGCACGTGATTTGGGAATGTACCATCCGGTTCTAAAAATTGACTGCCGGTAGTGTCTGCACCCAAAGGCTTTAAGACTTTATCCACATAAAATCCGCCCGCACCATTCCCCGCATCCACAACAATTTTCAAGCCTGTCAGCGGCTGCTCAAAATTATCGGGATGATTGACTGATTCCCTAATCTTTTCGACAAATTGGTTGCCATAAACTGAGATAAAATCATGCTTGGTAATAGTACCGAAAACGGCAGCTTTTTTAAACTCATTGGTTTCGGCAAATGTTAAGATATCGGTAATATCTTTTTTTTGTAATCCACCCTTAGCGGTGAAAAACTTTAAGCCGTTGCGATTAAAAGGTAAATGGCTAGCAGTCAGCATAATCGCGCCGTCGCACTCAAAACCTGGAGTGATTGTACTCATAAACATGGCGGGAGTTGATGCCATTTCAAAGTCATATACTGTAGAACCAACTAAGGCTATACCATCCATGACTGCTTGCATTAAAGTTGGCCCGGATAGGCGACTGTCACGCCCGATCGCAATTATCAACTTTTCCGCAGGTTTATTGACTTTTTGCACCAGCCAACTGACAAAGGATTGACCTAAAATTGTCGCAATTTCGGGAGTGAGGTTAACTTTTTCATCGGGAACCCCTTCGAGGGCGATACCGCGAATATCTGAGCCATTTTGCAGTTTTGTCCAGTTATAGTTTTGCATAATCATTGATGGTAAGTATAGCAGTTGACAGTTGACAGTTGACAGTTGACAGTGAATTTTTTGGATGGAGATTCAAACCCTACCCTCAAACAATCCATATTATAGGTGAGGGAGTTAAACCCGGTTTCGATCCAATTATCAATTGCCCATTGTTAAAAGCCTTGTCAAACTGTATCACTTTCTTGACTGTCTAGGATAGCGGCAAGATGTTTGCGGATTGTGGGTGAGCGAAATCCCAAAATGATATCTTTGTTACAGACACCGCGCTGAATTAGCTCTTGATCGATGAAGACTTCGGTGCTATTTTGCTGAATCCAAACTTGGCCCTCGATGATATCTAAGTGCATGGCGCAACCATATATGCGATATTCATCGCGCCAACTATGATGTATCACCAAATAGCGATCGCGTGAATGGTCAAAAATTAACTGAGCTTGGGTGTCGTCTTTGGCGAAGTCTTCGAGAAATTGACAAACAATTTGGCGATACTCATTTATTCTATCCATTGTTCAATAGCCTCACTATTTGGATTATAAACAATTAACCGAACCTGATATCGCTGAATGACTGTTTTTGCTGGTTCAAAACGTAAAAAGGTTTGATAAGCATCTCTAGGTACTGCTAGATACAAAATACGCCCTGGTTCATCAGAAACTTCTATGGCAATTCGGTAGTTTAGAAATTGACCAAGAGCCGTGTGAAATGCTGAAATGTTAGAGCCACTAATAAAGCTTTTTACTTCTACTGCGATTTGACTGCCTTCTTTTTCGGCTGCGATCGCTGATTCGGCAGCTAAGTCAATGTAGATATCAGCTATACCATAGCGCAGTTGATAAGGATCGTGGGTGATTTGCCAACCTTCTTTTTGAAGAGCGATTTTGACGGTGTTATGAAATATGTCTTTTGCCATAGTAATTAATGATTATCGTTGAGAAATTGTATAAACTCTTTGAAGTCTTGATTCAGTATTTTTGTATTTCCATTGGTGATAACTATGACGAATTTCTTCTAATGCCTTAAGTCTGGCTTGATAAGATTGAGTTTGCCAATAAGAAAAATCACTTTTTTGTTCTTTGAGGTTTATTTTACGACAAAGAATGGTCTTTTATTTGTATCCATTATGTAGATTTAAATTGATTAATTTGATAGATTTCTTGAGCATCTTCCAAGGAATATTCAATTTCATCATCTTCGTAGAAAAGTTGCGTTAATGAATAGTCTTGCCACTCGGTACTTTGCCACTCAGTATATTCGGATATTATATCAAATTCATTGGTATTAGAATTATTCATCTCTCTCTTTTCTGACTCTGTGTTCTCTGCGCTCTCTGCGGTTAAATCATTCCGATCCAAGCTTAAACGATATTAGCTGTTGATTTTTCCATAACTTATCTTGATATCTCATTATAGCAATATCTCTGAGGGTAAGACTTAGGCATTACGGTGACAGAGTTTTTCAATCCAACAATGGAAATTATAGCCCCATCACCGCTGAGATTAAACTCTCATTGCTTAATCATGCTCAACGCTGTAAACTGCCGCTAAGCGGAACTCGCCTTTCGCGGGGACTTCGACAATATCCGTCGCCGCATTGGTCGTTTCTACGCAGATTAAACGCTGATAATCGCTATCATCAAGGTCGGCCATGCTTGCAGAAATTTTCACCCAGGGATTCCACACAACGGCGGATTTACTGCCAGATGATTTAATCCGAATCCGACGATTGAGGGCGGCATCGTCTATGACGAATTCGTTGGTGACATCGAGATAAATTCGATCGACCTCACCGACAGCTACGACTGCACCTACTTGAGTTTTTTCGACTCCACCGTCAACTTTATCAAGATATTGGCTGTTTTCTAAACCCAACACCTGCACGCGGTTGATGTCTCCGACTAGGAAATAGGTGTGGAAGGCTTGGGTGAGGGGAAATGCTTTGTCGCCGAGATTGCGGGTGATTAATTCTACTGTGAGAGTGGTGCCGATCGTAATTGCGATCGCCAGTTCAAAAGCTTGGGGCCAAATTGCTCTAGTTTCCTCGGTATCCTTGAGGCCTAGGGTGACTTGGGTGGCGCCGTCAGGAGTTGTACCGGTGTTGACGACATTCCAGAGGCGATTGCGGACAAACCCGTGGGCTGGGCGGCCCAAGCCTTCGGGATCTGGGCCAAACCAAGGCCAACAGATGGGTACACCGCCTTTGATGGCTTTCCCTTCGGCGTAGTAGGCTTTGTCGCTGAGGAACATCAAATCTGCGGTTTCGGTGGCTGGTTGGAAGGAGAGCACTTGGCCGGAATACACAGATATCAAGGCTTTGGCTTGGCCGTTGTCGATGTGAATCATCGGGAAACCGCCGTTTCCGCTGGCGAAGGTGAGGTGGCCGGCGATGCTGTAGTCTGTGTTTAGTTGGTCAATACTCATGCTGGTGGCGGAGGTTAATTGCTTCCCAATTATCCGATATTATGGTTGCTGCGATTGTTTGTATTGTTGAGTTTGAGTGGAATGTGCGATCGGCTAATGTTGGTTGTATTCTGGTGTTGGGAGGACATTAAGAAGATTTGAGAGTTAACAAGGTTTGTTGAATTTTTATCCTGGTTTCAATTTCACTGTCTGAATTTTGAACGAATACCGCATTTTTGTATCTGGAGCGCCCAACTATGAAACTTAAGTTATCTTTATTTTATAAAACATTTTTAGTGGCTAATTTGCTACTAGGTTCGACAATAGCTTTCTGTACCAATACTCAAGCCCAGACGAGAAATTCTGGTGAAAATTATAGCTCTAAATGCAGTTTTTACGGACAGAATCAAACGCAGGCTCAAACAATAGGCTGTTCGATCAAGCAGAGTCCCAACCAAATTATAATTGACTGGAATGATGGATTAAAAACTATTCTAGTTGCCTCTAATGGTGGTTGGAAATCAATGCCTTCTGAAGCGAAAGCCGAAGTCAGATTTTATTCTGGGACTGGGCGAGTCGCTCACGTTGAAATTTTCTCGGGCCCAGGTAAGGGAATTATTGTTGTCAAGCCATAATCGCGTTCATTTAGTTAAGAAACCCGGTTTCTGGGAATTATGCAAAGATTAAGAAACCGGGTTTCTCAGATAACCTAGGTTGGTGGCCAGAGATTTCGGAAGAAACCCGGTTTCTGGGAATTATGCAAAGATTAATACAACTGGTTTCTGATATCAATTGCCAAAAATAATGCAAAATCCCCGATCGGGAATTTTGGTTTTTTTGCTGTTTTTGATTGTGTCAATCTTCACAGATAACGGTTTCAATCCCTATGTCAGGAAATAAGGGCTACAAGACTCCGACTGCTGACAGCGCCTCCGCTTCAACCTCATTCATCTCATCGAGTTTCAGCCAAACTTGGTGCATCAACTCATCCAACCCAACTCGACTCACAGCCGAAATCATCAACACCGGAGCACCGCTGATTTCCTGCAATCGCGCGATCGCATTTCCAATTTCCTCATCCTCAAGATCGATCGCATCTACCTTATTAAAAGCCAAAATCTGCGGCCGATCGCCCAAACCTCGCCCGTAAGCTTTCAATTCTTCTTGAATTGTGACGTAATCTGCGATCGGATCTTCATCAGTAATATCCACCAAATGCAGCAACAACCGAGTCCGTTCAATGTGCCGCAAAAACTCATAACCCAAACCCGCGCCCTCGTGAGCCCCGGCAATTAATCCTGGAATATCAGCAAAAACAGTACCGTCGCCGGTTGGTTTTTTGACTACGCCCAAATTCGGAATTAAAGTTGTAAACGGATAATCTGCAATCTTTGGACGCGCCGCCGACAAAGCAGAAATTAGCGTAGATTTGCCAGCATTCGGCAAACCAATAATTCCAACTTCAGCTAACAGCTTCAATTCCAAGCGCAAAAACTTGTGTTCTCCTTCTTTTCCCGGTAACGCATAATCTGGAGCGCGGTTAGAATTTGTCAGAAAACACTTATTTCCTAAACCGCCTTTACCACCTTTGGCAACACAAAAAGTCTGTCCTGGCGTCACCAAATCTGCTAAAATTGCCTGAGTTTCCGCATCGTAAACTACTGTACCGCAGGGAACTTCGATCGTGCGATCGGCTCCTGAAGCACCAGTCATATTCTTCGGCGCGCCCTTCTTCCCGTTTTCGCCTTTAAAAATCCGGTTGTACTGGAAATCCAGCAGCGTTTGCAGGCTTTCCACCGCCACCATAAACACAGAACCGCCCCGCCCGCCGGTGCCGCCGCTTGGCCCGCCCGCCGGTATATACTTTTCTCTGCGAAAAGCTACCATACCGTCGCCGCCTTTGCCGGCTGCGACTTGAACATCTGCGCGATCGATAAATTGCATAATTTAATCAATAATTATTGGTCAATAGTCAGTAGTCAGTAGTCATTAGTCAGTAGTCATTAGTTATGATACCAGATCCAAGTAAAATGTTTATCTTTTGGTGTGAATTACACATCCTACTCCCGAGTAGGGAGTAGGATGTGTTTTACTTTTGTATGTAGTGCTGTCCCCGTTCTAGTGCTTATATAATCACGCGAGCAGGGACAGCACTCAAAGAAAAAATGCTTTTTACAAAACAGAAATTCACCATCCTACTCAACTAATTAGGAGTCATTGGTTCATAGCATACAGTCATTAATCGAAAATCTCACAAAATTGACAATTACCAATTACCAATTACCAATTACCAATTCCCCATTCCCCATTCCCAATGCCCAATGCCCAATGCCCAATTCCCCTAACAATATGACGATACATCTTCCTTGCAATCATCTGCCAAATAGCAGAGAGCTCGAAAGCGCATCCCCACCAATTGTTCGTACAGCGGGTTAAGCTTGCACATCGGTGGAATGTGGACGATTTTGCGGCCGAATAATACGACATCTCGCTCAAACGGACACTGCGGTGGAATCATTTTGCAGACAAAACGTGCCACTCTCGGATCGTGAACTTCCCAGCCGTCAAGCCAGTCTTTCACGGGTGTCAGGACATTTTTCTGCTGAGGTTGAGGCCGCCCAGAAAGCGGTGTTGCTGCATAATCAACGGCTGTTTGGCTGCTTGGCCCTTGGGGCTGAGAGTTGCTGTCTTCGATCGTGTGTCGCAGAGATTCGATCGCCTCCACGTTATGACCCAAAGCTGTGCAAAACTTGTAAAGTACCTCGTCTTCGCTCAGAGAGTAAGTACCGTCTGCTAAGGCTACCATGACTGCTGTTCTCAAAAAATTCTCCCCGTTGGCGGTACCTGTCCCGAATACAGCAGCTAGTTCCTCTGCGGTAATCGGTTCAAAACCGGTCTCAAAAGATACCGGATTTAGTTCATCCTGAGTCAGGCTAGCAATCATTTTTTGCTCGTTTTCGTCAAAGTTGCCGTCAGCCCAAGCAATTGTCAGCAATCCCCGCAGCCAAGCGGCAATCTCTCCATCGGTGCAGTTAGATTTTGCGTTACTCATCAGCGTTTCCAGTTGGATGATATACCAGTCTAGTTGTTGGTTTGGAGCGGGATAACTATTCCCCTCTAAATAATTTTTACTGGTTTTTTGCTCGATCGATCTTTTTGTGAAAGGTTTGTGCCCGAAGATTGCTCCAAACGCTTGTAGTGGACGTGTTAAAAGCATATTTGTGTCTCAGGAGCTTCGCCAATTAGCGAGCTAATCTATGGTTTAATCCTCTTCCCCTAAAGCGTCGTCTATCTGGAGGAATAGGTTTTGTTGATTCATTGTTAAGTATAGTTGCACCGATTTTAGATAGCGTATCGAATTTTACGTAATTTCAACGCCAGATCGACCCAATTTATCGCAAGCAATCACAGGTTTGCCAAGATAGGATCTAATCAGCAACCGGGTTTCTCACCCACGGGCGATTTTACTTCGCTATGTTTACATTTTAATATATATATTTGTAAATTTTTGTGTGTCGGCTCCGTAACATTTGACAATAAGTCGGCTTTATGCTGTGAAAATAAAAAGACTTGATGGAACTATCAGCCTATCTCAAAGGTTTTGATTGCTGGGGCAGCTTATAAATCAGTCCAAGACGGAACAATCACAATAAAAAAAGGTACGTAGTTGCGCTTCAGCGCTCTCTTTGGTACGTAGTTGCGCTTCAGCGCTCCGAAGGTATGTAGTTGCGCTTCAGCGCTCCGGGTGGATCTAGGTTTTACAGAAGAAATACCATTAAATCAAGGTACGTTGTTGCAATGAAAGCGCTCTTTCCTAAGATTATAAAGAGCGCTGAAGCGCAACAACGTACCTCAGATCGAAAATAGTATTAGCTGCGACGGCACAAAATCCAGCGCAATTCCATGGGCGGCCGTCCATTTGCCATCGGGAAGACATCTCTACCTGTGGCCCAACTCGGGAACCAAGGCGTTGGCGGCCAGGCTTCTTTTGGCAGGTGGTGGCGTTCGTATTCCCACACCAATTCGTCGGATATTTGGACTAAGGGTAAGCCTTCCATGGCGGCGGCGAGCTCTTGGGGCGTGAATAAAGTAGACCAGGAAAGTTGTGCAACTTGTCGCACGAGGGCGTCTGGCTGGTAGTCGCCGACGGTTAAGAATGTGCTGAAGAGCAACACGCCTCCGGGACAGAGGAAATCGCACATTTTGGCAAGGAAAAGCCGTACTTGATCGATGTCTCGAAAATGTGAGATGACTTCGGCGGCAACTGCAAGTTGGTAGCGGGCTGGTTTCATCCGCATTAAGGGATCGAGCACGTCGCCTTCTGTTACTGTGACGGGAAGGTTTTCGGCCGTGGCGGCTGTTTGCAATTGTTCTGCAAAAGCTGGGGTTAGCTCGATCGCATCTACAGAATAGCCCAATCTCGCCAGCGGTAAGGTATTGCGCCCGGTACCGGCCCCCACGTCTAAGATGCGGATGCGATCGGGATTTCCCAATTTAGCAGCCGTTGCCATCAATTTTGCATCGGGATGGGAACCAAATAGAGGCGGTTCTCTGGTGTCAACCCAGCTTTTATATTGTTCTCCTACTGTTGAAGTAGTGACAATTACTTTGCAAGCTAAACCGGTTTGTGGCGGCTGCACTGATTCGTATTGCAGAATCATCATCGATGCTGTTGAAGTGCGGTAGCCCTGTTCTAATTTAGTCGCTAAAAGCTTTCTGAGTTCCTCTTTACGGTCTTCTGGGAGGGGTCTGTCGAGGGTGCTAAATAGCTTTTCGATTGACTTGAGATAGTGGTTTACCATTCCCGGTACGCAGGGGAAAACTAATTCTCCGCGTGCGGTGACGCGAGTGTTAATTTTGTAGAGGATGGCTTGCTGGAGAATGTCGGGATTGACTACCAGCGGCATTTGTTCGGTTTGGTCGATCGTGCTTTCGGCGCCCATAAGTTCCGGGAAGAAGTCAGTTGACAGTTGACAGTTGACAGTTGACAGTTGACAGTTGCCAGTTGTCAGTTGTTAGTTGTCAGTTGTTAGTAAAAAACAATAGTATCTTGTAGATACGATGTTTTTGCCCTTATCTACTTAGAGCTTTGTTTTAGATAAATCTTAAATCTCTCATCTCAAATCTACCAGGCTCAGAACCCGATTATGTCTGAAAATTCGAGTTAATATAGCGCTTCTTAAGTTAGTGCACTCAAGTGATTACTAATTACCAATTACCCATTACCAATTACCCATTACCCATTACCCATTACCTGACATACCTCACCGCCCTTGAAAAGGGCAATACCTCGATCGGCTGTAGCGCATTTAAAGTGTATTTTTCAGGACGAGGTGGAAAAAGCAAATCCTCTCGCCTTCTCCCCCTCTCTCGTTCTCCTGTTAGCCATCACAGGCAATTTATCTGGGTAGCAACTGAAAGCTAGGCTTAGTTGCTGCCGGTAAAAGTCACTTCAGGGAACTTTGACTGAGCTTCAGTCATCGGGCGCCGTCTGCCTTCTTCTTGCCAGTAGTTGATTACTTCTGTAGCTTGGTTGAGGACTTCGACGCGATCGTTGTCAGCAATCCAGTGTTTGGCTTCGAGTTCGTTTTTGAGTTCTTCCCACGCATCCTTGCGCGGCCAGAAAAAATAAGCTGTCAGCGGGCTAGTTCCTTTACCGACAACTTGGTCAACGGCGAGGGCAACATTCTCTTCTAGCCAGAGAACTTTTAAGATGAACTTGGACAAGCAAACCTCCAGGGTTCCGATCGAACTTATTAAAAATTTCTACAATCGCTAAGCGTAGCACATTCTGTTCAATAATGGCTCATCGGCGATTAAAAGTTTTGTCGAAGGGCTGGGTTTCCCGCTGCTTAGGGGCCCGAAACCAATAAAATTTGTCCACTCACTCGCCCCAGGTACAGGGATAATTAAGTTATGAGCAGATTTATTTTAGTTTTTGACATTGATGGTGTGGTGCGGGATGTGTCCGGTTCCTATCGAAGGGCGATCGCAGATGCGGTAGAACATTTCACGGCTGGTGCTTTTCGCCCGAATTCGATCGATATCGACTCTCTGAAGTCTGAGGGTGTGTGGAATAATGACTGGGAAGCGTCTTTGGAGTTAGTTTGCCGTTATTTTGATGGAATTGGGCGATCGCGAAATCAACTCGATTTCAAATATGACGAATTAGTCGCTTTTTTCCAAAGTCGCTATCGCGGGAATGACGATAAAAATTGGACTGGTTACATTTGTGACGAACCGCTGCTGTTAAATCCAGCTTACCTGGAAAATCTAACAATTGGAGGCGTTGCTTGGGGATTTTTTAGTGGCGCGATGCACGATGAAGCAGCTTATGTTTTGGAAGGGAAACTCGGCTTAAATTCCCCCGTGTTAGTCGCGATGGAAGATGCACCGGGAAAACCAGATCCGACTGGACTTTTCTCGACAATTGAACAGTTGGAAAATCGGCACGGTTTAGAAAGCAATTTGCCCGTGATTTACGCCGGAGATACGGTTGCCGATATTTACACCGTGGTGAAGGCGCGGGAATTGCAACCGAATCGGATTTGGCTGGGTGCAGGAATTTTGCCACCTCACGTTTTGGATGATTCTGCTCGCTGTGAAGCCTATGCTGCGGCGCTGAAAAAAGCTGGTGCTGCGGCGATTTTTAGGAATATCGAGGAGTTGAATGCTGCACGAATTGGAGAATTATACGGCGGTTGAAACCGCGTCGGTACATTGGAGAATTAGACGGCGGTTGAAACCGCGTCTACACAAACAATGTCTGCCTCCGCAGACTTAAGAAAGAGGGCGGTTGAAACCGCGTCTACACCAACGATGTCCGCTCAGACGGCGGTTGAAACCGCGTCTACACAAACGATGTCCGCCTCCGCGGACTCAAGAAAATAACATAATTTTAACCGTTTTATCTTCAACCTGCGGAGGCAGGTTTGGTTTGTGTAGACGCGGTTTCAACCGCCGTTTTATCTTCAACCCGCGTCGGCGGGTTTGGTTTGTGTAGACGCGGTTTCAACCGCCGTTTTATCTTCAACCTGCGTCGGCAGGTTTGGTTTATGTAGACGCGGTTTCAACCGCCGTATAATCTTCAACCCGCGTCGGCGGGTTTGGTTTGTGTAGACGCGGTTTCAACCGCCGTCTAATCAACCGCCGTCTAATGAACCGCCGTCTAATCTTATTTCAAGTTCAAGAATTTGTCTAAAGCGCTAACTACAACTGGCGGCCAGCGGCGGGTTTTTGCCACCCAATCGAGGTCTTTGTAGCGGGAATCGAGACCGACTGCGGCCACCCAATTGCTCTCAGCTTCACCGCGCTGTCCAGCCTCCCAAAGACAGGCGCTGAGGGCTGCTCTCATATCCGCAAATTGGGGATATCTGCGGACAATGTTTTTCATGTTGCGAATTGCTTCTTTGGTTTGCCCGTTTTGATAAAGTGCGAGGGCGTGATTGGCACGAGCAAAGGCGTATTCGGGCGCCAATTCAAAAGCTTTGCTGTAGTCTTTAATTGCTATTTCCCATTGTCCTAAACCTGCTTCGGCGTTACCTCGGTTGTTGTAGGCGGCTGGATCTTTCGGGTCTAATTCTAGCACATGATTGTAGTCGGCGATCGCTTCTTCCCAGCGTCCTAAACCTTCTAAGGCTGTGCCGCGATTTAGGTAGGGATCGGGAGCATTCGGAGCTAGTTCGATCGCCTTTTCGTAGTCAGCAATTGCTAATTGTAGTTTGTTTTGGCTGACTCTCGAATTGCCTCGGTTACTCCAAGCGGCGGCTTGTGAGGGAAATTTGTCAATAATTTCTGTCCACAAAGTTTCTGCGGCGGGAAATTTGCCTTCGTTTGTAGCCTCAAAAGCTTTCTGAACAAGTTCTCCTAATTCCTGCTGCTGAGGGGTGAGCTCTGTTGCTTGTAGTTGTGCGGCGGCGGGCGCGATATTTCCCAACCAAACTAACCCGGTTACAATTAATACTGTAAAAAATGTGAAAAGTGAGCGAATCATCTTTGGTGGCAGTTGAAACTTTACTAAGCTGTTGCGTATTTAAATTGAGTATTTGGGACGGGCTAGAAGCCCATCCCACAAGACTTTGATTTGTTTTTGACACAGAACAATTTAAATACAGAACAGCTTAAATATATTATTAACCTAAATTGCGGTCGTTGGTTAAATCTTATCAGTTAAAAGTAATTTTATGAAAAAACGCTTATTAATTTTGGGCGGAACGGGTGATGCTATTGAAGTAGCTGCCAGAGCTGCTCAAATTGCTGATATCGAGGTGATATCTTCGCTTGCAGGGCGGACTAAACAGCCTTTGACCCCAAAAACGGGTACGGTGCGGATTGGGGGGTTTGGTGGGGCGGCTGGGCTGGCTGAGTTTTTGCGTTGTAGCCCGATCGACTTT
Source organism: Microcoleus sp. PH2017_34_RAT_O_A (assembly GCF_020737885.1). NCBI lineage: Bacteria > Bacillati > Cyanobacteriota > Cyanophyceae > Oscillatoriales > Microcoleaceae > Microcoleus > Microcoleus sp. PH2017_34_RAT_O_A. The sequence goes on from NZ_JAEQDD010000017.1 coordinate 62,282, forward strand.
TTAATTGATGCAACTCATCCGTTTGCAGCGCAGATTTCAGCCAATGCTGCGGTGGCTGCGGCTGAGTGTCATGTCCCTCATTTGATGCTGGTGCGCCCTGCGTGGGAGGCCGTGGAGGGCGATCGCTGGATTGAAGTCGCCAGCCACTCGGAGGCTGCAAGGGCTTTGTCAGGGCATTCTCGGCGGGTGTTTCTGACGATTGGGAGGCAGGAATTGGCGGAGTTTGCGGGTTTGGAGGATGTTTGGTGTTTGATGCGGGCGATCGATCCTCCGGCACAAAATACTCTTGTTCCTCATGGTGAATTATTATTAGCAAGGGGGCCTTTTTCATTGGCGGACGAGCGGCAATTGCTCTTGGAATATCAGATTGATACAATTGTTAGCAAAAACAGCGGTGGTGCAGCGACATATCCAAAAATTATCGCCGCTAGGGAGTTGGGTATTCGTGTTGTAATGGTGCAGCGGACTCCGATTCCTAATGTTGAGCGGGTTGCTGATGTGTCGGGGGCGATTGATTGGCTAATTCAGCAGTTGAAGTGAAAATCACAACTTACGCACTCCGACTAAAGAAACCGGGTTTTTTATAAATTTGCGGGTGACAACGAAATATTGTCGAAAAAAACCCGGTTTCTCGGCTACCGCAATCAAGAAACCAGGTTTTTCTGAATCTGCGGGTAACAACGAAATATTGTCGCGTTATTTTCTTCATTCCGCGGAGGCGGAATTTGTTTGTCTAGGCGCGGTTTCAACCGCCGTCTTATCTTTGTTATTCAATGAGTTAAGATGATTGTTCATTTCTTGTAGATATGCTTTTAAAACTGGATACTGCGAAGTTGCTAGCAGCGCATCTTTTTTCTGAGTGACGGTTGTTTCTAACGGCAAAATGCGATACTTAGATTTATTGTTCAAAGTATAGCGGTGTACCCAAGTCGGAATTGTTTTAATGCTGATAATTTCTGTAGTCTTTTCGGGAAATTTCTTGCGAATATTTATTTGCACAATTACACCTAAGTCTGTATAATCTTGGGTCTGCCCCGAGATGAAGTTTCCCATTGAATAAATTGCTACGGCCTTTCTGGTTTTCCCATTCTTTCCTTTGAATTTAAATATTTTGTAAGGCTGGACGACGTGGGGATGACTGCCGAGAATGATGTCTGCACCCGCTTTTAAAAGGTTTTCAACTAATTGTTTTTGTTGGGTGTTTGGCTGTCGCTGATATTCGTCGCCAAAATGCAGGGAAATTGCGATCGCATCTGCTCCTTTTTTTCGGGCTTTGGCGATGTCTTTGATTATCTGTTTTTCGTCGATTAGCGAAACTAGGTAATCTTTGCCTTTGGGTATCGGGATGCCGTTTGTGCCGTAGCTGTAGGCTAGCATGGCTAGCGATATGTTGTTTTTGGTGACGATCAAAATCCTATCGCCCGCTGCTTTAGACTTGGCTGTCCCTGTTGATGCAATTTTGCGATCGCCCAAATTTGCGATCGTCCTAATTACCCCTATTTCTCCCCGATCCAAAGCATGATTATTCGCGGTTGTCAAGATATTAAATCCAGCTTTTTTCGCAGCATCCAGTAATTGCACTGGTGCGTTAAATAGCGGATATCCCGTATATCCGCCCGCATCTTCGCCCGCTAAAGGTGTTTCCAGGTTTCCCGTTACCCAATCGCCCTTTGACAGGATACTTTTAACTGGTGCGAAGAAGCTGTCAAAATTGTATGTTTGCTTTTTTGCATCGTAGCCCGAGATTGTTTGAGTAATGTGCATCATGATATCGCCGACAGCAATTAGTTGCGCTTCTTTAATCTCAGACTTGGGTTTAGCCGGTGCAGGTGTTGCAATTGGCGATGGCGTCCCGCCCCGCAAGCTACGGCTTTCTGTACGCTGTATATTGGTTTTTGGCGCTTGGATGTCGCAGCTTGCGATCGAAAACACGGCAATTACCGAAAGCAACCGACGAAAAGTCATAACTTTTAAGAGTGATTTATCGGCATCTATGATATCATCATTATGCCTTGCACACCGTTGGCTAGAAACTAGGTTTTTCAACAAAAACATTGGCTAAAAACTCTCAATCTTCCTTAAAAAGCCCGGGTTCTTTGTTCGGATTACGCAATTTATAATGACTCGATTAGTTACACCCAAATAAATGACAAAAAAATATCTCATTATTGCCTTTATTGTTTTCTTCTCAATTACGGGTTTTGGTATTTTGAGTTACGCTCAGAGTTCGAGCGATCGACCTTTTGAATTTGCCTTAATTGGCGATTTGCCTTACAGCGCAGAACAAGAAGCAAAATTTCCGAATTTGATTGCAGATATCAATCGATCGCCCGCAGCCTTTGTCATTCACGACGGCGATATCAAAAGCGGTGGATCTGTCTGCGATGATGCAACTTTTGTCAGCCGCCAGCAGTTATTTAATAAATTTGAAATGCCCTTCATTCTCGCCTATGGTGATAACGAATGGACTGACTGTCACCGTTCAAATAACGCCAGTTACAACAATCCCATAGAAAGACTTGCTAAACTGCGGGAAATCTTCAACAAAGGCACTCAAAGTTTAGGTAAACGTACCTTAACTCTCACCCGCCAAAGCGAAAATCCGCAGTTTGCTAAATATCGTGAAAATGTCCGCTGGATTTATAACGGGATAACATTTTTGGCGATAAATATGCCGGGAAGCAACAACAATTTTGGCCGCACTCCCGAACAGGATAAAGAATATGCCGATCGCAATTTCGCTAATTTAGCCTGGATTAAAGAATCTTTTGCTTCAGCAAAACGCAGCAACAGCAAAGGAATCATGTTAGTTGCACAAGCAAATCCGGGCTTTGAACTCGATCGAACCGACAAAAGAATAACCGGCTACAACGATTTTATCGCAACTCTGGAAACAGAAACCCGCAATTTTCCCGGACAAGTCGTATTCGTGCATGGCGATACTCACTATTTCCGCATCGACAAACCTTTACCTCGTTTTGACGATGACACTCAACTCCCCAGACTGCTAAACTTTACCAGAGTTGAAACTTTTGGTTCTCCAAACGTGCATTGGTTGCGGGCTTTTTATGACCCCAAAAATCCTAACGTGTTTGAATTTAAACAGCAGATTGTTCCCAAAAATTAGGCAAATTAACACCAGTTGTATCCCAGATAAATATTGTTTCGCTTATACTGAAGATCGCTAGCATGGAGGAATTTATTTATGACGATCGCAACTGAGCGCATTACCCTTGAAGAATTTCTGAAACTGCCAGAAACTAAACCAGCCAGCGAATACATTGAGGGCGAAATCATCCAAAAACCTATGCCTAAAACAAAGCATTCTCGTCTCCAGGGGCGATTCCTGCGTACCATTAATGAAGTGGTAGAGGAACCCAAGATAGCTTACGCTTTTCCAGAGTTGCGGTGTACGTTTGGCGGGCGCTCGATTGTTCCCGATATTTCTGTACTATTGTGGGAACAAATTCAATTTGATGAGAGTGGCGAATTAGTAGACAATGTGCTAATTGCACCGTATTGGGCGATCGAAATTCTATCGCCAGAACAAAGCTCAAACCGCGTAACTAAAAAAATTATTCACTGTCTCGAACATGGCTGTCAGTTGGGATGGCTAGTCGATCCAGGCGATCGATCGATTTTAGCATTTTTACCCAATCAACAACCGCAATTCTGCGAAGGTAGCGATGTCGTTCCCGTACCCGAAATCATTCCCTTGAATATCACCGCCGAACAAGTATTTAGCTGGTTGAGAATGCAAGCATCAACGACAGGTTCGTAGTGAGGACTTTAGTCCTCATCAAAACAGAGGACTCAAGTCCTCACTACGAACCTTTACCTAAGCACACAATCGCATTGCTGATTGACAGTATGAATTGAGTTATACCCAAAAAGTCTATGTTTTACTCAAGGGTAAAAAATGTGAATTCATACTCAAGTTCAGCAACGCCAAATTTTCGCTCCTTATCTCTAATTTCCCAGTGGTGGAATCTTAGCCAACACACCTTTTTTCAGAGCTTGAGGACGCTCAGACCAAGGCAACAAACCATCCGGCTTAGCATAGTATTGACTCGCGCATTCGAGTACAGCCTCGACACTTTCCGGTTCATTTGGAGGCAAATCACCAAACAGATAAGTATACTTTCCAGCAGCAGCAAAAGAGACCGCACAAGAGTGACTGCAAGCACTCATGCACTCAACTTCTTGAATCTCAAACTCATCAGACAACTCCCAATCTTTAGCGAGTTTAGATAAATCTTCCATGAATTGTTGGCCACCACTTTTACCTTCGCGCTTGCCATCTTTCCAAACACTAGCGCAAGCAGTGCAAACCAAAAGACAGTGTTTTGTGCGTACAACCGTGTTTCGTTTAGTTCCATTCATCATCCGTACCTCGCAGATGCGTTCAAAAGTGAGTTAGATATCGGCGGGCATTCTGACTTGAGAGGTAAAGGACTGAAGTCCTTACTACAAACCTCATTACAGTTGCGGGACAGCGCCGGACTTGCACCGAACTTTCCCCGTTTCCTCTGGCGGCTGCTCCCCGCTAGAACCGATCGCGAATTCAAATCCTATCACACTTGCCGCCCTTTCCCAAAAAAGTTATCTTGGTAACAGCAAGTTTTAATATCTAACCACATAAATTAACCCCGTTCGTAGTAAGGACTTTAGTCCTCTGATATTTCTGCGGACTGAAGTCCTCACTACAAACCTTATGAACAAAGCTTTTCCCGACTTTTCCACCCATGGCTATCAAGTAATCCGCGAACTCGGATACAACAGTTTGGGCGGCCGCGTTACCTATTTTTTGGGAACTGGTATTAGCTTTTAGTTACATCCAGATTGCTTGAGCAACTGTACTGCGGATTCGCTTTAAGTTTTCCATACCTATCTCTTTAAGATTTAACAAAGACTCGTCGCTGGCTTCTACCAATTCAGACACCGTGAGGTATCCAGCAGCTTTCAATATATCAATTTTGCGCTCTGTGAGTCCATAAGGATATGCGTGAGATTTTTTTAATTTGCTAATATCTTCATTTAATATTAGCATTTCACCATGCTCAGGTAATTCAGGCAATTGAATTTTAAACAATTTACTTGTTTTGTGTAATTCTAAGGGTTCATTTCTCTCATTTTGCTCATTTAACCACCTAGTATAAATTTCATTAGTGACCCGAGCTCCCGTAGTTTTTTCCAACAATGTGCATAGATTCAAGCTATATCTTGTTCCTCGTCCCCTGGATTTCATTGCCCGTGAAACATCTCGAATTGAAATAAATCCAGTATATTCAAGTAGTTCTAACGGCTTTGATAGACGTTGTGCAATTTCTCTTAAAATAAGTACATTCTGCTTATTTTGCTCACCAGCCTGCTGAAATATTGATTCTGCAATCTCCCTTGCAGGATCGAGCATTGGTGCATATATGCCAAGTTTGGGCTTAAGCTCTTCAATCAAGGGCCAATAGTAATTACTTGCAAGGTCTATCAGTGTCTTGGTTATATGGGCTAAACTAATCTTGTGTTCTCCACAGTTTTCCGACAGACTATTCCATGCAAATATAAATCCCCTCATGTTTCCAAGTACAGCCCGTCCCATAAACCCCGCAACATTTTCTAAACCAAATTGACCAGAGAAAGACTCTTCAGGAAGCTGCTGATAAAACCTTTTTCTAATTATCTCGGCAAAGTTAGTATTATAGTCTTTTAGTTCATCATTCCTTGAAACATCGATCACCGTAGCATCATTATATACATCAAACCTTGTTCCAAAATTAGTAACTCCCGGGTAAATAGCAGCTTTACATGATATTGTACTGCTCGATAAAGTCCGAAATATATCGAAAAATTCATGCAGCGGAGCTTCCCGACCAATGTGAGCCGCGTCATCAAATAAAATAACTATCCTTTTCCCAGATGCACTCGATAAACTAGATAATTCTCTCTGAAGTGATGTGATGTTTGGCAAAGCTTCAAAGTCAAAGAGATTACCTGCTTTAATAACTGTCTTATTTACGGCATCAATTATTAGCTGACATAACATTATTTCATACTTCTTACCGTCACTTCTGAGTAATTCAAGATGACGAAGACTGATGTATATGCCAAATGTAGAGCTTAAATTATTTTCAGGATACATTCTTCTTGATGCTTCTATCATAAGCGCACTTTTTCCACTACCACGCGCCCCTTTTAATAACACTGGGCCATGAGCAATCAAATTTGAAATAAAGCGCTGCTCTTGTTTTGAGAAATAATGCAGTTTCTCAAACTCTTCAGGCGAACAATCTTCTGCGGCTAAGATCAGTGATGAATTTTCAGAAATAGCATTAACCATTAGAAAACTCCCATTTCTTGAATTTCTTTATAAGCGGTGATCGCTACTTGAATATCGAGTTTATTCACTGCATGACTGACTACAGAAACAAATAACCCAAGGGTAGCGATATTACGAACTGTTTTCTCTATCAGTTGTTGAGTTGTGTCTCGATCCAAGGCTGAACTTAAAGGAATCACCAGTTCGTGATGTATTCCTTTTGAAAGTTCAGAGTAGAGACTTGAAAAATCATTTAAAGTTTCATTATAGAATCTTTCAAAAGATTTTGTTCTAAGATTGACTATCCATTCATCCCCGCTGACATCTCTGATTGCATCCAACAGCTTATCAAAGTTAGCAGACCATATTAGTGTCTTATAATAATCTCCAAGCAAAGCTCTAGTAGGGTTTTCCAGTGACTTATCCTCCCAAAGATTATTGACCTTTTTCGCTAAAACATCACCTTGCCAATGTATAGACGACTTATTAGGCTTATCTATTTGATAATGGGGGTGCCTTTGATATTCCCTAAGTAGGAGGACTCTAAAAGGATCGAGCCTCGCAATCAGTGCGGTACATCCCAATTCCAGTATACTTCTACCTAAAAATGGGGCAAATAATGAAATTTGGTTATCACTGAGGGATTCTAGTCTTACTAGCTCTTTAACAACATTATCAATTGACGCGGATAAATGACTTAGCACCTCATCAATTTCACCTCCATCAGGAACGACATTTCCACAGAGTAGTTTGGCTAATGCTGACTGATTAGTTACTGACTCATCGACACCTGATTCATTAGAACTCATTTTATTTTACTGTAACCCGATCGACAGCTCCCAAAATTTTCACACGCAATGCGCACCTTACGGCTTGTAGGGTGCGCACCTTACATACTACAAATTAAGCTGTTTCGTGCTGTTGCCGCCATGCGGGATGCCACAGCAACTCGGCAGTCGATCGCTTCTCGACCATTTCCTTCGTAATCGTACACTGAGCCACATCCTTGCGAGAAGGCAACTCGTACATCACATCCAGCATCAACTCCTCCAAAATGCTGCGGAGAGCTCTCGCGCCGGTTTTGCGACGGTAGGCCTCCTGGGCGATCGCCCGCAGCGCATCCGGCTCAAATTCCAACTCCACGCTATCCATCTTCAACAGCTTCTGATACTGCTTCACCAGCGCATTCCGGGGCTCAGTCAAAATCTGCATCAAAGCCGCCTCATCCAGCGGCGAAATCACCGTCACCACCGGAATCCGCCCGACAAACTCAGGAATCAAACCAAACTTAACCAAATCATCCGGCTGTACCTGCTGCAAAATATCAGCCGCCCGCTTATCCTTTGCCGGCAAAGTCGAGTTGCTGTCGCTTTCTGTTGGCTGAATAAAGCCCAAAGATTTTTTACCCAAACGCTGTTCTACTATTTTTTCTAAACCGACAAAAGCACCGCCACAAATAAATAGAATCTTGCTCGTGTCAACTTGAATAAAATCTTGGTAAGGATGTTTGCGACCGCCTTGCGGAGGCACATTAACCACCGTTCCTTCCAACATTTTTAGTAGCGCTTGCTGCACTCCTTCTCCCGATACATCCCGCGTGATCGAAGTGTTTTCGCTTTTGCGAGCAATCTTGTCAATTTCATCAATATAAATAATCCCGCGCTGTGCAGATTCCACATCAAAATCTGACATTTGCAACAGCCGCAGCAAAATATTTTCTACATCGTCGCCGACATATCCAGCTTCTGTCAGCGTCGTCGCGTCAGCTACCGCAAAGGGAACTTCGAGCATTTGTGCCAAACTTTGCGCTAACAAGGTTTTGCCGCAACCTGTCGGCCCGACTAGCATGATGTTGGATTTTTGCAGTTCGACATCGCTGTCGGGGGAAGACTTGCCGCTGTCTTTGGCTTGGTCTACGCTCAAGCGCTTGTAATGGTTGTAAACTGCTACAGAAAGGACTTTTTTGGCTGAGTGCTGGCCGATGACGTGGTTGTCTAAATGCTGTTTAATTTCTGTGGGTTTGGGAATTTGAGCTAGAACAATTTTCGATTTGCTCGATCGACTCGCGCGTTTCGTTCCTTGTCCCTGAGACTCTCGCACCTCTGACTGGGGAATCTGTTGACCAATTGTTTTGCTGGAGTCAAAAAACTCCTCTTCTAAAATTTCATTACACAATTCCACGCATTCATCGCAAATGTAGACGCCGGGCCCAGCTATTAACTTGCGGACGTACTCCTGCGACTTACCGCAAAAGGAGCATCTGAGATGGGAGTCATATTTTGACATATTTAGCCTCTTACTTTACGGTTGCGGTTGTTTGTTTTGACTGGGGAAGTTGCAGCGGGTTCGATCGAGTACTCAGCCCTAGAAAGGTTTCCCGATCTGACACCAAAACCAGTCAAGCTTCGCGGACTCTATTTCTAAGTTAACAGTTAGCAAAAACATGGACAAATATCCTGTCATGCTTTTTTAAATTCATTCGGTGTTATCCGAATCGGGCGAACTGCACACCCACTATCCCTATACACAAGTGCTGTTGGGAATACTTTCCTGAGTATGTTATAAGAACCATTTACGTCAGCATTGATTATTGTTCCGTCTGCTGACTTGTAGAGTCCTCTCTTTATCCTACGTCCACTGAACTTGAGTGCTGAGTCCTTCTTTCCATAAGTTGGGATTGGGTCATTATCTAAGAAACTTGATTTGCTAGTGTAGCTTTCTTCGGTGAGAATTACTTTAATTCCAACTAACTCAGCTTTGTAAGTCAGCATCTCCACAAACTTTGCATGAGGAATAGAAACAAATTGTTGATTGTTTCTTCTTCCCAGACTCGACTCCTGCTTCCATAAATCATTCTTACCGATAACCAGCGTTCCTATTTCATTCGGGAGCAGATAATTAATGATTAAGCGAGAAGCCTTATGCAAGTAACCATCAACTTGATTGTTTCTCTTAGCGGATAATTGCTGAATTCGCTTTGATGTTTGAGCTTTACCTTTGAGCAGAGATTGCAGCTTAGCTTTCTGCTTGTTGTAGTGCTGGTTGAGTGCTTTGAGTGGCTTGCCGTTAATCAATAAAGGATTAAACCCTTTCTGATTTGAAGTTACTGCCGCTAAGTTACTGACTCCAATATCAATTGCTGCAATATGCTGGAAGTTTAACTGGTTAAGCTTTGATGCTATTTCATAGACTACCTCGATGACATACTGACCTGATTGCGGGATGATTCTAATCTGTTGAACATTTTGACATTTAGTGGGAAATTCAATGCTTGTCTTGGAAAGCTTTACTAATCCCTTGACTAATGCAGGCTTGCTAATCGCTCCTTTCTCATAGACAACGCAGAAACGTCCTTTGAGCTTATCTTTGTACTTCGGCAATTTAGGTTTGCCCAAAAACTTGCCTGGATTTTGTTTCCATTCCTTCATAGCCTCAAAAAATGACTTCCAGTTTCGATGCAGACTAATCAGGACTTGATTGCTGACTTTGGCAGGAAGCGCCTTGTAGGATTCATGAGATTTAACTTCATGATAGATTTGGCAATTATCAAGATAAGTATTCTCTAAAACAAAAGACTGCCTCACTAAGTAATTACAATAGTTGTAGAGATTTTTGGAACGCCATGCTAAATCGTCGCACTCCTTAGAGAAACTGTGACTTTTATCAATAATGTGACGCTCTACCAATCTCATTCTTCTTCTCCTTTGCTAGCTGAACTCGACTGCAACTCTAAAATTCACTTCTCGGTTTTCCTTGCCGATCGCCCTCGCTCTGACCAGATTTCCACCATCTGCGAGCAGTATTATAGGAAACTCCTGCTTTCTTGGCATAGTCCGACCGCTTCATACCCCTATATTACCTTAGTCCTTGGGAATAATAAAAAATTCTGACGAAGGCAAGGCCTTCTACATAAGTCCCGAAAGCAAGCCTTCTGCCGAAACCAAACTGGCTTACCATTTTTTGTATTCCAAAAATTTTCCCGACATAATTATTTTCACTCGATCGCCTTTTGGGTCTATTTCTTTCTCGACATCCAAACTAAAGTCGATCGCGCTCATAATCCCGTCACCAAATTTTTCGTGGATCACTGCTTTGAGCGGCATCCCGTACACCTGCATAATTTCATAGAAGCGATAAATCAACGGGTCAACCGGAACTGCTGCATCCAAAGAACCTTTTAACGGAGGTTCGCAGAGCACCGCAGCCGTCTCGCCATCCAATCCCAAAGCCGAGACAATTTTTTCGGCTTCATCCAACGATGCGGTAGCTTGACGGTAAAAAACCGCCGCAATCCAAACTTCGTCGCGACCCAAAACTTTTTCCAACTCGGCAAAACTAATTCCCTTAGCTTTTTTAGCAGCCAAAAGCTTTTCTGTAATTTCTGAAGTTGCCATTAAATATTCTCCAACTCACTGCTGTACCAGATATGAAATATCTCTCACATTTTGGTGATTTTGTCAATGGCAACTCGATCGAAAAAACAGAAGCGATCGATCGCAGAGCTTCAGCAAAACCAGGTCTCATCAACCTTGACAAGCGAATTTCGACCTGTGGTACCCGCCACGTGATTTATCCGTGGAATCAATCCCAAATCGAAAATCGAAAATCCTCTCTTCCCCCGAATTTAGATTGACAACTTATACAAGTTTTGCATAGTAGTATAGAAGATTTGAGATTGGGAATAATTGATGACTACCAGGGTTTAGAGCTGGTCTACAGTTGGATGATTTATTTCAAATTGCCTCGCAACAGATCAATCCCCAAAAACACTCCTAACTGCCCTCTGACAATGATACAGTTGGCAGTATATCCAGTGCAAGTTACACAAACAAAGGCAAACGGCCCAGTTTGGATCGTGCCAGCGTGCCCCCCGCCCAAACACGGATAGAATTCCCCGACAGGAGTCGCCAGTCGCCCCAAATTTTAGAATCAGGTTCCTCTGCTCCCAGATTCATCTGTGGAGTATTGACACTCCCCGGCGTGAACGCACGGGGATTCTTGGATCAATCAGTCAACTTGCTCGTTGATGCCACCACCAACGAGTAGAGGTCGGTCTGTCCCCAAGCGTTAATTCCGGTGTGCCCCACCGTATTTAAAATAATTCCTGATTGCTTTAATCCCTTCGCTAGGATATTCAAAGCTGCATTATGGTCGCGGTCTAACACCGTGCCACACAGGCAAATATGAGTTCTGACGGATAGCGACTTCTGGACACGATTTCCACAACTTGAGCAATCTTGGGAAGTGTACCCAGGTGCTACAGCAACTACTGTTTTACCATACACTTTTCCAAAGTATTGCAAATAATGATCAAGTCTGTGACCACGCTGCATCGCTAATTCCCAACGCAAGTTTATGGTTTTTCACCATATTTCTCACCTGAAGGTCTTCGTAAGCTACGAAATCGCTAGATTTCACCACGTACAACGCCGTCTTAATGGCGAAGTCTTTGCGCTGCCTACTAACTTTCAAGTGTTTTCTACCTAGCTTATTGATTGCTTTCTTTCGATTACCAGAACCTTTCTTTTTCCGTGAAACTCGTTTCTGCAACCGCTTTAAAGCTTTTTCACTTTTACGAAGATGCCGAGGATTTGTCATGGTCTCCCCACTACTATCGGTATAGAAATGGTTTAATCCCACATCTATCCCAATAGCTTTACCAGTCGGAATCACTGATTCTGTCCGCTCTACATTTATACAAAACTGAGTGTAGTAACCATCGGCACGACGAATTACCCTAACTCGTTTGATTTCCTTGGGTGAGTAGAAATGCAAGTCTCGACTACCGAGCAACCTGAATGTTCCCGCAGCAAAACCGTCCGTAAAAGTCAGACATCTTTTATCGGTAGAAAGCTTCCAACCTGATGTCTTATACTCTACGGAACGAGTGTGCTTTTTGAATTGCGGATATCCCTTTTTTCCTGGCTTCTTAGCTTTACAATTAGAGAAGAAACGTTGAATAGCAAAAATGGCACGTTGGGCCATCGCTTGACGCGCCATTGAGTTAAGTTTTCCTGCCCATTCAAACTCTTTCGCCATGATGGCGCATTGTTTGTAGAGGTCAAGTAGTTTGACTCCCTGATTGTCGATCCAATATCTAAGAGCTTTGTTTCGGACAAACTGAGCTGTGCGGATCATCTCGTCGATGACTCGGTATTGCTGTGGGTTGCCTTTCAACCTAAACTCTAGTACAATCATGGAACTATTTTATCATGTTTATAAACTATTGTGAGTATAAATAAACTGATTTATGAATCTTTACACCCGCAATTAAAGCCGTCCTATAAGGACGGGGCTTTAGACCCAATCTTTTGGTAAATCTCTCATTCTTCAATTTTTAAATCTAACATAGACTGACTCTCCATCCTCGCTCCCGCAGCCAAAGCCCCTTTACCGTTCATAACCGACAAGTGACAAAAGTATGGATATTGAGACCAAAGATTACAGCATTGAGTACGATCGCGCTACCCAAACAGTTACCTGCTGCGGCTCGTTTCGCATCAGCCAGATGGAAGAATACGCGCCGATCGTCGATCTGCTCAACGAAGTGACGGACTCCTCGCCTAATATGATTACTCTAGACTTGCGAAAACTAGAATTTTTAAATAGTTCAGGAATTAACATTATATCAAAATTTGTGATCAAAGTGCGCCAGCTAAAAAATATTCAAATCAGCATACAAGGCTCAAAACAGATACCATGGCAGGGAAAATCGCTCAAGAACTTGCAGCGGCTGATGCCTTCCTTACACTTAGAATTGGATTATTGACACTCCCCGGCCGTACCGCGGGATTCTTTAATCTACGATGTAGCTTGCTCGAGCAGGATTTCTCCAACAAGAGTAGAGGCTTCATCTCCTAAAGCGTTGCTTGCATCAAGTGCAAAGGTTCCGGTATGCCCTACCGTACCTAATCCTCGACTCAGGATGATTCTAGCTGCGTTTTCGTCTCTATCCATTACACAACCGCACTTACAGACGTGCGTCCTAGTAGATAGCGTTTTCTTCACAATTACACCGCAAAGGGAGCATTCTTGGCTGGTATATTGCGGACTTACCGCCACCGTTACCCTCTCAAATACTTTGCCAAAGTATTCAAGCCAGACACGAAATTGATACCAAGATGCGTCGTTAATAGACTTAGCCAGACAGTGATTCTTCACCATGTTTTTGATTCTCAAATCTGCCTTCGGCACGGCGAAGCGCCTACGTAAGCTATCAAGTCGTTGGACTGAACTACGCACCGCGCTAACTTTACAGCGTGGTCTTTACGTTGCCTACTTATTTTGAGGTGTCGCTTACCTAGAATCTGTCTAGCCTTGCCTCTATTTTTTGAATTTTTTGCCTTTCTAGAGACACGTCGCCCTGAACGTTTAAGAACTTTTTCACTCCGGAGGAGGAACTTAGGATTTCCAACCATCAATCCGTTAGAGTCGGTGTAGTATTCCTTTAAACCAACGTCTAGACCTATGGTATTTCCGGTTGGTTTTGTATTCTCCGTTCGGTTAAAATCAATACAGAACTGAACGTATATACCATCCGCCCTTTTTACCAATCTCACCCGTTTAATCTGGCTAATTTGATAGAAGTTTAGATCCCGCGTCCCTTTCAGTTTTAACCTTCCAATTCCTTTTTTGTCACTAAAAGTTATGGATTTTCTGTCCGAAGCAAGTTGCCAACCAGATGTCTTGTATTCAACAGAACGACAATCTTTCTGAAATTGTGGAAACCCTTTTTTACCCGTAACTTTCCGTTTACAGTTATCGTAGAATCGGGAGATAGAAGACCATGCTCTCTCTGCGCTAGCTTGTCTAGCCATTGAGTTGAGTTCTGAAGCAAATGGGAATTCTTTAGCCAGTACAGCGCAGTATTTTTGTAGATCGTTCTGACCAACCTTTTGATTATCCATCCAATAGCGTATACAACTATTGCGAATGAATTTGGCAGTACGAATTGCTTCATCTACTGCCGCGAACTGACTGGATTTCCCATATGTTTTGAACTCAAAAACTAGCATTGTCTTACCTCCTATCTTATATTACACTTGCCTATATCAATACCCCGGACTGTTTTTTGAGCAGCGACCCAAAGCCTCATTCTACCGTTAATATTTCACAGATACTGGAACCCAGAACCCGCATTCTACCGTTGGTTTTGTAAAGCCGTCAAGCTTATGACGGGGCTTTAAACCCAGATTTTCGGTAAATCGCACAAGGTAAAGGTGTTCACCTATCCCGCCTTGGGGAACCAGGATGAGAGCACCTGAAGTTAATGCGAATAAGTCATAGTTAAGTTAGCACCAAACTGTAAAAAACTTCCCTCTCAGACTAAAAATTACCAATTTTCAATTGCTATGCAGGAAGAACCATCGAGAGAACAGCTACTTTTGGACGTTCAGCGACTGAGTGCGGAACTAGAAAACTTGAAACGCGAAAAGTCCGATCTAGAAATCTTGCTGGAGACTACCACCCAACATTCGGATACGATGGAAGCTCACTTGCTCTCTCAAGCTCAGTTGGCCGTGCGCGAAAGCGAACAGCAGTTTCGGGCGATCGCCTCGGCAACTCCCGTTCCGGTATTGGTTTCTCGTCTCTCGGACGGCTTAATTTTGTATGCAAACGCTCAATTGGCTTCTCTGCTAAACATACCCCTAGAAGAATTGATCGGCTGCTGTACCCCAGACTTTTACCTCAACCCCGCCGATCGCCCAAAGGTACTCGAAGCCCTCGCCCAAGACGGATACCTGCAAAACTACGAACTCCACTGCAAAAAATCAGACGGAACCCCTTTCTGGGCAATTCTCTCGGTTCAGTCCCTCCAGTTTAAGAGTCAGCCGACGGCATTGTGCGCCTTGTACGATCTCACTCAGCGCAAGCAAGCAGAAAACATTCTCCAAGAGAGCGAAAAGCGGCTCCGGCGGCAGAGTCTGGCCCTGTTGCAGCTAGGGCGGCAGAGGACTCTCAACAGCGGTGCGCTGACTGTGGGAATTCGCGAAATTACTGAGGCTGCTGCGCGCACTTTGGAGGTGGAAAAAGTCAGCGTCTGGCTTTACAACCACGACAGATTGGGAACTGGCTACCCGATCGATCCTCAGCTAAATTTTACCCACAGAGCGATCGCCCGCAACCAAAAAGAATCTCTCGATACAGAGGCGGCCCCCCGAAACGATAACGAGTCAGTCAATCATTCTCAATTTAAAATCCCCAACCTCAAATTAGTTTGTCTCGACTTGTACGATCGCACTCACGAGCATCATTTGAGCCGCCAGTGCATATCAGCAAGCGATTTAAAATTTTCAATTTTAGATATAGAAAACGACGCGCCGGGCGAAAATCTAGCTGAAGACAATGGTTTAGAACCGGCGCCGCACACTCAAAACTCGATCGAAACAAACTTGTGCCACTTATCATCGATCGCCGAACATTCCGGTGTGCTGCCGAATAAGAGCAAGCCAAATTCATCGATCTTAAATGTAGCAATTAGGCTCGGCGGCCAGATCGTGGGCATCCTCTCTCTAGAACATATCGGCGCGCCCCGCCAGTGGGCTCTGGAAGAGCGCACCTTCGCCGATTCTTTAGCAAATTTAGTCGCGCTGGCGATCGAAGGATTTGAACGCCAGCGAGCTCAGGAAGCACTCTCCAAAGCCAAAGCGCAGCTAGAAATGACCGTCGATCAGCGCACCGCTCAAATCACCGCCACCAATCAACTGCTCCGCAGCGAAATTGCCGATCGTAAAAGAGCCGAAATCGCCTTGCAAGAAGCCTTACACAAAGCAGAAGCAGCTTCCAGAGCTAAAAGCACTTTTTTAGCCAATATGAGCCACGAACTGCGAACGCCGCTCAACGCCATTATCGGTTACAGCGAAATGCTAGAAGAAGAAGCACTGGACTCCGGACTCGATGACTTCATCCCCGATACCCAAAAAATTCGTAACGCCGGCAAACACTTGCTGACTTTAATTAACGATATTCTCGACCTTTCTAAGATAGAAGCCGGTCGGATGGAGGTTTACTTAGAAGAATTTGACCTCGGCAATTTAATAGAAGAAGTTGTTGCAACTTTGCACCCTTTAGTTGAAAAAAATCACAATCAATTAGAAGTTTCTTGCTCTCCAAATTTGGGAGTAATGTATGCAGATTTAACTAAAGTCAGGCAAATTTTGTTTAATTTGCTCTCAAATGCCCTCAAGTTTACCGAAGGTGGAACGGTGCTGCTGGGCGCCACTCGCGAGCCAGCAGGCGATAGCGATTGGGTTTATTTGCAGGTATCTGATACGGGGATTGGAATGTCTGAACAACAGCAGCAGGGTTTGTTTCAACCTTTTATGCAAGGGGATGCTTCGACTACTCGCAAGTACGGAGGCACTGGTTTGGGATTGGCGATTAGCCGCTTGTTTTGCCAGATGATGGGCGGCGATATCACTCTTGAGAGTCAGTTAGGTGTTGGCTCTACTTTTATTGTTCAATTAAAGGTCAAAGTTGATAGTTGACAGTTGACAGTTGACAGTTGACAGTTGTCAGTTGACAGTTGACAGTTGACAGTTGTCAGTTGACAGTTGACAGTTGACAGTTGACAGTTGACAGTTGACAGTTGACAGTTGTCATTGGTCATAAGGAAGAAGAAAGAAGAAAGAAGGAAGGGAGAAGGGAGAAGGGAGAAGGGAGAAGGAAGAAGGCAACGAGCACGCGATGGAGAGCATCTCAGTTTTGCATTATTTATAGTGCGAGCGTCCCCGCTCGCGTGCGTGTATAAGCTTTGCTGTGCGGGGACAGCACGAAAGATAAAAAATGTTTCTTGCAAAACTGAGATGCTCCCCATGCGATGGGGATTTAACAGATTTAACGGATGGGTAAAAGATGCAATAATTCGCCATTACTAACAACCAATAACCAACAACCAATAACCAACAACCAATAACCAACAACCAATAACCAACAACCAATAACCAATAACCAACAACCAATAACCAATAACCAATAACCAACAACC
Organism: Microcoleus sp. PH2017_34_RAT_O_A; assembly: GCF_020737885.1. NCBI lineage: Bacteria > Bacillati > Cyanobacteriota > Cyanophyceae > Oscillatoriales > Microcoleaceae > Microcoleus > Microcoleus sp. PH2017_34_RAT_O_A. Next base: position 79,582 of record NZ_JAEQDD010000017.1, read on the forward strand.
AACAACCAATAACCAACAACCAATAACCAACAACCAATAACCAATAACCAATAACCAATTCCCTGTTAATTGTGATACCGATCGCGATCGACCTCTGTTGCCGATCACACAGTCGCATTTTTTCCCAGCCTAGAATACTTTTATTATCCCAAACTTGTGCCACAACCAGAATATAGCGCCTTCCTGCATTTAAAATCCGCACCTCAACCTGCCACAGGGGGGGGTGGGGGTATTGCTTATACAAAGGCAATTTGGTAAAAGTAATGCTATCGTCGCTAACCAGTAGAAGGCAAAAGTTAACAGGAAATCAGGAATTATCAAAGGCATAAGAACCCAGAAACACAATTCGGCTTTTTGCCTTCTCCCTTGAACCTTCAAACTGCGGCCTCTACTGCCGAGATAGCAATGCCACCGACAGCAGTGCACAAGTTCTCAAAATTAAAGGAGTGCATCGAGATGATTAAACCTTGCAGTCAACCGCTAAAAATAAATCCTTTCACTTCTTATCGCGATCCCACTACAGGCAAATGGACTGTAGTTCCAGCAGTTCAGAATGTTTGCGAAACAGACTCTAGTTTGAAACCCAAAGCCGAAAGCGAACAGGAAAGTAAAGTAGAAACAAGTGTTTCTGCTGTGCCTGCTATCTCGCTGCCGAAAAAACGCTTTTCCTTCTCCTTGCTTGGGCTTAAAAACCTTGCTAAAAAATCTTCTGTCACTGTCAGTAGCTAGCCATCGCCGGGGCATAATCTAGTTTCTACGGTTACGCCCGGGCGATCGCCAAACACAAAAAACGAGCTGTTGTATAGCATAAATTGCCCAAAAGTGATGTCAATTCCGGTAGCATCGGAATTATTAATATTACCGAAATCAGGAGACTCAAGATGCCGTTTCCCTACAATTAATCTGGGGTAGGAAAACGGCACTGCCGTCTCCTCGCTTGTCATTCCAACGCAGCCGGAATTGATATGATATACTATCACTAAACTTTCTCCTCACAATATCCGTGAAGTATTTGCTCGATCGCTTCGTCCACTTTGTATGGACAGACCGACCAATTCGCCAGCGGGGAACAGTCATCGTTGCTATCCCCGTGATTTGTCTGTTTGCTTCGCTGATCGCAATTGCAGGACTCCGGGATAGTGCAATACAGATAAGAAAGCGAGCAGATACTCATAAGGAAATACTTCACGGAACCAACCGCTTGTTAACCACTGTGGTGGATGCGGAAACGGGCATTCGGGGTTACGGGTTGACGAAGCGCCGCGATTTTCTAGCACCATATTTAGAAGCAAAGAAGAGTTTGCCTCCGCTGCTGGCTCAACTCGAAATTGCGGTGGCAGAAAATCAACTGCCAGATCAGGGATTTGCAGAAATTCAAAAAAGTACCGAACAGCAAATAATTTTATTGCAAAACACTCTGAATAAGCTCGATAGTGCGGCAACAAAAGTGCAGTCGCCGGAAATAATTCAGGTGTTAGCTCGAGATAAATTGAAGATGGATAAGCTGCGCGAAAAAATTGATGCGTTTGCTGATGCCAGCCAAGCCTACCAGAAGGATTTAGAGCGACGAGTACGTGAGTTGGTAGATTTAATTAATTTCCTGCAATTTGCTGGTTTGCTTGTCGGCTGTCTGGGTGGAGCAGCTTCCTGGTATTTATTTCATAGTTTAGACCAGGAATTGAGGAAGCGGCAAGCAGGCTTGCAAGAAAGTAAAACTCGCATTCAAGCTGTGGTAGACAATGCGGCTGATGGGATTATTACTTTAGATGAATCGGGCAATATTGAGTCTTTTAATGCGGCAGCAGAACGGATTTTTGGCGAAAAAGCCGATCGCACAATTGGCTCGAACCTGCGCCAACTGATAGCTCAACCGCAGCCAGACAGCAGCGCGGGAGATTATGCGATCGAATATTTTGTCTTAAATCCCGATGCTAAACTGAAGACTTACCAGCAAGAAACTGTCGGAATTCGCAGCGACGGCATCAAGTTTCCGATGGAGTTAGCCATCAGCGAAATGCGTCTGGCAAATCAATGCTTGTTTGTTGCGATTTGCCGCGATGTGGGAGGACGGAAACAAGCTGAGGAGACTCTCCGCAAGCAAGCGCAAATGCTGGATTTTGCGAACGATACGATCGCGGTACTCGACTTGAACGGGGTGATTTCTTATTGGAATTTGGGGGCGAAGTGGCTCTACGGGTGGCGGAATTCGCAAGCAATAGGAAAAAATATTCACGAGCTTTTGCATACAGAATGGAGGCAGCGTTTTGACGAAATTCAAAAAGTGTTTTTCGAGCGGGGATATTGGCAAGGGGAACTGGTGCGTACCAAGGAAGACGGCACAAAAATTACGGTGGCGAGTCGGTGGACTTTGCAGCGCGACGATCGAGATCGACCCCAGGCTATTTTGGAAATTAGCAACGATATTAGCGATCGCAAGCGCTCAGAAAGAGCTTTAGCCGAAAGCGCACAGCGGTTTCGCGATACTTTTGAACAAGCCGCAGTCGGCATGGCTCAAGCGAGTGTGGATGGCAAGTTGCTGTTAGTTAATCAAAAACTTTGCGAAATTGTCGGCTACAGCCGTCAAGAATTGATGGCTAAAAATTTTCAGGATATTACTTTTGGAGAAGATTTAGGAAACGAACTGGAATTATTGCGCCAATTATTAGCAGAAGAAATTGATAATTACTGTATAGAAAAGCGCTATGTCTGCAAAGACGGAGAGTTAGTGTGGGTCAACTTGACGGTTTCGCTGCTGCAAGAACAAAATGGCACTCAATTGCTGATGGGTGTGGTAGAAGATATTAGGGAACGCAAACAAGCTGAGGAATCGTTGCGGTTGCACGCTGAAGAATTGAGGTGGACTGCGAACTCGCTGGCTCAAACGACAAGTGTGTTGAGAAAGCGGAATCAAGAATTAGACCAGTTTGCTTATGTAGTTTCTCACGATTTGAAAGCGCCGCTTAGGGCGATCGCAAATCTCAGCAGTTGGATAGAAGAAGACCTCAGCGATTCGATGACAGAGGATACTCTGCACCAAATGAACCTGCTGCGCGGCAGAGCTCACCGTATGGAATCATTGATTGAGGGACTGCTGCAATATTCCCGCGTCGGACGCATTCAACTGGCTTCAGAAACTGTAAAAGTTGAGAAGTTATTAGCAGAAATTATTGATTCGTTGGCGCCGCCGTCAGGATTTGATGTAAAAGTTGAACCGGGAATGCCAACTTTTGTGACTGAAAGATTGCCGTTGCAGCAAGTTTTTTCTAATTTAATTAGCAACGCCATTAAACACAATAGAAATGAATCCGGCTACGTAAACATATCGTTTAAGGAGTTAGAGAATTTTTACGAGTTTGCTGTAGCTGATGACGGGCCGGGGATTGCTCCTCAATATCACGATAAAGTTTTTGTGATTTTTCAGACCTTGGAAGCTCGCGATAAAGTTGAAAATACTGGGATTGGTTTGTCGCTAGTGAAGAAGATTGTCGAATCTCAAGGCGGCACTATTTCTCTGGAATCTGCCGAAGGTGAGGGAGCAATTTTTCGGTTTACTTGGCCTAAGCAACCTATTAGCAAAGACGGCAAGTGAAACAACTCTAAATGTAGTAAATGTAGGGTGTGCACCGCGCACCTAAAAGCCAGTCTTGAACAGGCTTTCCTGCCTGTTCCACAATAATTATTGGAGAGTAAATGTAGGGGTCGTGCCCCCGTGCCGACCCTCCCCATCCACTGCATCGCAGCGGATTTCGATGATAAATCCGTCGGGATCGTAAAAGTAAATGCCGCGTCCTGTAGCGCGGGTGACGGGGCCGCTGTCGATCGCAATTTCATTAGACTTTAGCACTTCCAAAGCGCGATCGAACAAATCGCGATCGATGTCAAAGGCCAAGTGGTTAGCGCGAGTAAAAGCCTTTTGGGGATCTGGGTTTGGCGGTTCCAAATCTGGCTGCCAAAATAAGTCAATCACAGTCCCGTCTGGAGTGATGAAATTAGCGACTTTACCAGCAGCCACCATTTCGGTTAAACTTGCGGGAATTTCTGCACCTGTGAGTTCGTGTAAGCCGAGAATTGTACCGTAGAAGTGGCAGGAAGCTTTCATATCGCGCACGTTTAAAGCGATATGGTGAACCCGGCGCAAGTTCCCCGGCGCCAAGGCAATTTTGACGGTGCTTTCGGTAGTTTGCATGGTTGTCAATTGCTACTGTTAAAATTGGATGATGTTAAATTTCCTCAGAGTTCGATCGTTCGGACTTCAGTCCTCAGAGAAATTGGCGGACTGAAGTCCGAACGATCGAACCAATTTAAAGTTTGATCCTGAGGACATAATCTCAATTATTGTTACTTTTCTTTAGGGAACGATGCCATACCTACAAATAGCATGGCCAGCCCGCCTCCCAGAATCGCGAACGCCAGTAAACCTACGGCTAAATCTAATCCCGATGTATTTTCCATTAAATTAAAACGTTCTCCAATTAAATCCAATCACCGGTATTTGTTAATTGTTGATTGCTTCTCAACAATGAGGAAGAGAAGAAAAAACAAGCTAACTAACCGTAGGGTGCGTCAGGGAGAAAATTGTTAGTCTGTATTCAAAACATTTAGCCCTGACGCACCCTACAATAACTAAACATCCATCCGTTACATCGGTAAAAAAATCCGTTGCCGAACTGCTTATTTTGCCAATTCTCGATCGATCGCAGCGATCAATTCCGGCGAATCTGGGCCCACGCTGCTGCGGAATCTGGCAACCACTTCACCCTGTTTGCTAACTAAGAATTTTTCAAAATTCCAGGAAACCTCACCTTTGGGATCGACTGCATTCGTAAGCTTAGCGTACAGCGGGTGCTGCTGGCTGCCTTTAGCGCTTACTTTGTCAAATAATTCAAAGCTGACACCGTATTTTGTAGTGCAGAAATTGACGATTTCTGCGTTGCTTCCGGGTTCTTGAGCTCCGAAGTCGTTGCAGGGAAATCCTAAAACGCGGAGTCCGGCGGCGCCGTACTTCTGGCTCAATTCTTCGAGTCCTTTGTATTGAGGTGTATAGCCGCATTTGGAAGCTACGTTAACTATCAAGAGTACCTGGCCAGTGTACTCTCCTAGCTGCTTGTCTGCGCCTGCGATCGTTTTTACATTAATGTCGGAGATGGTGCTGGGCATTTTCAAATATTTCTAAATTTGACTAGCACAATTTTACCGCAATTTGGTAAGATTTTGTCGATTTGCCGATCGCTCAAAATTAAAAAATCCAGACCAGGGGGGTTTGCAGAGTTCCGGCGGATATTAGAGTAGAGATATTTGTGAACCCGATGAAATTTTTCAATAGGTACGTAGTTGCGCTTCAGCGCTCTTGCATATATATAGCGGATCAAGCGAAAGATTCGCGGACGTTGTTGGGAAGAAGGCCCTATACGTTTAAGGGTTATGTAAGCTGTCAGTCATACCTCATCTTTTTGAGAAAGGCTATATATAAGACAATACCGTTTGCTTAAGACAATAGGTACGTAGTTGCGCTTGAGCGCTCTTTATATATAACATTTATAACGAAAGATGAGGTATGACTGTAAATGGAGTTTTTGATGCGACCCCGTTTACTACACGATAAGTATAAGAGGGCTTAAGCCCAACAACGTACCTCACTTATCTGAGTGGCTTTCCGTCATCCATTTTTGGTACGTATCCTCAAGTTGCTTGTCTTCCAAAACTATTTCTAGGCGGACTTTGACGCAACCGTGGCGGGGTTGAGAGGCGATCGCATTTAAGATCTTGCTAGCTTTCTGCACAGACGTAAATTCTGCCTTAACTGTCGGTTCCTGGCGATCGCTCTTAATCTCTGCCAAATCTATACCGGTGATGTTTCCCTCGCCCAAATCTATCTCTGCCAAAACCTTCGGATCGTCGCCGACTTGTTCGACAATCAACTTTTCCCACTGGATCGGCACTTGTACCATCCGAGTCTCAATTTCTTTGCGGACTATGACTTCGCCGACTTTGCGCTTGCTGCGATTGATTACCAATCGTTCTTCTAGCAGGCGAATTACTTCTCGATCGACAATATCCAAGTTTTCGTCATCCTCATCGGTCTCTAAATGTTCATTTTGGCGATCGGCATCTGTTAGATTTGACATAACTGTTGAGGGATTAGTTGACTCGCTATTGCTCACTTCATCAAGCTGTTCTGAGGATTTTCCTAAATACTCATACTCTGCCGTTCCCCCAATTCCGGGCAGCAGATCGACTGCATCGGACTTAATACTTACAAACAGAGTCTTTTGATGATAATCTACTTTTTTGAGCAGCTTGATACTTACTAAAAAAATGCGGGGGTTTTCGCGACCTAGCCCTGATACCACAAAGTTTAGCTGACCGTTAGGATCGAAATAGACATCTTTGATTTTGCCTACCAAGTGACCTTGGTTGTCTTTTACTGTAAAACTTTTTAGCTTAGTCCTGACTTTTTCCGGCACCCGGTTGAGACGGGTATTTGATTTGGCTGTGGCTACTTTTTCGGCTGATGCTTGACCGTTCATTTTTAAAACTTTCCTGCTTAGGGATTTTTATTATGAATTGGGGCGAATTGTTCAACAGTTGACAGTTGACAGTTGACAGTTGACAGTTGACCGAAGGAAACCGACCTCTACCTAGAAGTCAGAGGATTGGAGTAATGAATAGTCTGATTTTAATTTCTCCCGAAAAAGCTTGGGGCTTTCAACCAATTCTTTCTGGTAAAGGCGGGGAAAGTGCATAAACTTTGGCCAAAACCGGCAAGTTTCGCACTCCACCCGCCGTTATATAGGAATACGCTTGGGTTAAAACTGTTGAGTCCTCGGAGATCCCCCTAAATCCCCCTTAAAAAGGGGGACTTGAAGAATACTCTTTTCCCCCCCTTCTTAAGGGGGAATCGGGCTTAACTGAAGCGTATTGCGTCATCTAGGAATTGCGCGATCGCCAAATTCAAACCTGTGCGGTGAGAGAATTATGTGATTAATGCGTAATTCCTATTCAAGACTTCCTGCGGTTGGTTTAGATAGTTTTATTATCTACAACCGGAGTTCCGTCAGTCTGAATGTCTAATTCTTCACGGCGCAAGGTTTCTTCCCCGTCAACCGTGCTGCGAACAACTTCTTTTCTGACGTTGACTTCTTCGCGCACGTAGGCTTCCTTGTGAATGTCGGCCGTTTCTTCGTAGACTTCGATGCGTGCAACTTCCCCTGATTGGAAGTCAGCCTCGCCGACTGAAACTACTCTACCAGCTTCTACTGGTGTGACTCGCTCGATTACGACTCGTTCTTTTTCAATGGGTACTGAAGCTCTTGCTGTTTCAGTTTCCACCCGCTTACCAACTGCTACTTCCCCTGTTTTGGCGCGGTTTTTGTTGGCAATCAAGCGTTCTTCATAAAGCTTGAGATTTTGGTGGTTCTGTTCGTTGGTTTCGTAGAGGGGGCGATCGATATCGTAGCTGTAGCTGCTGCGATCGTAGCTAGCAGGAGTTGCAGTGCTTGTCGCTGCTGTGCCTGGATTGCGGTAGACGCCTCTTACTTGTTCTTCGCGATCGTAATCTAGGGGTTCCATTTCATTGTAAGCCGGCAGTTGTTCTGCTTGAGCTTTGCTGCGAAGGCCTGTGGCGTAGACGCGATGGGCTCCGTAGTCGAAGCGGGCCGAACCGATCGGCAGCAATACTTTTTTACCAAAAATCCAAATGCCGGTATCAACTACCAGATAGCGAAAACGGCCAGTTTCATCAACCAATGCGTCATAAACAGTGCCTACTTTTTCGTCAGAGTCACCGGCATAAACATCAAATCCTTTGATGTCGTCTCCAGCAAATATTTCTTCCTTATAATTAGGCTCAAAATCTGCAATTCTTTGAAGTGCCATGTGTTTTTTCCTCGTCGCTCTACTTAAATTAATAGTAGAAATTAATGGCTTAACTTCCCTCTCCCTAAAGTCTGAACTGCTCAATTTAGGGCGTTTAATACTATAGGAATACAGCGCGGTGTCGGTGCTAGCGCGCTCAGCTATTCAATACCTGATTGAGTCACAATACGGTTCAGTTAGGGCTAGTGTGATTGCGAGGAACGAAATAAAAATTAGGTACGTAGTTGGGCTTGAGCCCTCTTTCTCTATCAGTCTAAAGAGGGCTAAAGCCCAACAACGTACCTGTAGTTTCAGAATGTTGCAGGAGAGAGGCTTCAGGAAAGCTATAAATTTTAGGTTTAGAGTGGATTTAGTTGATCTCTGATGGTTTCTATGCGTTTGCGGTTGACTCCTAAATCCGACTGTCCCAGACGCGAAGCCGATCGCACGTGAATCACCTTTGCCCCATCATCTACCAAAAATTCCACATCATCCACAAAGCCCATCAAAGCACTGGTGAACTCCGCATACAGGTAATTATCGGTTGCGGTGATAATTTTAGTTTTGCCCGAGGACTCGATCGCCCCTTTGAGCTTAGCCATAGCCTCAGCAGGCGACGAAGTGTAAGCCAAAGGCTCAATTTGGTGCTCGGCATCTTGACTGAAGCTGCTGACGCAGTTGGGGGAAGCAGGGCACGCTGCCAGTTTTCCTGACACAATGCCGATATTGGTAGGTCTTTTTCCAGCAAACATGGTTTTTTCTCCGGGAATTAGGGTAAAAGTTGCGATCGCCAGTACCGCTACAGCTACCAGCGATATTAAAACAACTAGGACTCTTTTCAATGCTGTCGGCGATTTTGTTTCAACTGTTTGCAAAGGATGAGTCCTCCAGAAAGTGCGATTTAGATCTAATTTTAATATTAATTGAAATTGACATCTCAAACCTAAATAGATTGAGTTTGTTCTTCGAGCAACCAGTAAGTCAGCATTGTTCCTTTACCTTTAACCGTGATAGGCCCCCGTTCTTCAAAAATAAACTGCTCTTTCAAACGCTCGTAAGTCTTCGCCGTCACTTGAATTTTACCCGGCAATCCGTTCGACTCCATCCGCGAAGCAACATTCACAGTATCTCCCCACAAATCATAGCTAAATTTGCTAATCCCAATAATGCCCGCCACCACCGAACCGCTGTGAATTCCGATCCGCAATTGAAAACCTTCTCCAATTTTGAGATTAAACTTTCTCAAAGCTACCTGCATATCCAAAGCTAAAAGTGCGATCGCCTCAGAGTGATCCGGGCGCGCCGTCGGCAAACCCCCAACCACCATGTAAGCATCCCCAATCGTCTTAATCTTTTCCAACCCGTGCAACTCAGACAACCGATCGAACTCCGAGAAAATTCCATTCAAAATTTCTACCAACTGCGTCGGACTTTTGTGAGCCGAAAACTCTGTAAAACCAACCAAATCAGCAAACAATACCGTCACCTCATCAAAATGATCCGCAATCAGCTTTTGCTCTTTTTGCAAGCGCTCAGCAATAGGTTTAGGCAAAATATTCAGCAGCAATTTCTCTGTTTGCTTTTGCTGCAATTTCAGCGCTGCTTCAGCTTGTTTCCGCTGAATCAGCGAACCGAGCTGCGTAGCAACCGCACTCACCAATTCCAGCAAACGCGGCTGAGATTCCAGAACTTTTTCGCGATAAAAAATCAAAATAGCTAACACTTGGTTGTCCGCCAAAATTGGCAAACCAAAAGCCGCTCTCAATCCCACATTTACCGCAATTTCCGATCGCAGAAACACTTGTTCCGGTGCAGTAGAAACATCCTCGATCCATTCGGACTGCTGCGACTGCCAAATCCTCCCTGGGAGTCCCGCACCAGGAGCAAAAGTTAGCTGCCAACTTGTCTGTCTGAATTGGGCAAAACTCAAATCGCTGACGTACCTGCCTCTAGCACATCTTAAAACGCCGTCACTGTTAGGAATCCAAGCTTCGCCCAGATTCCATTCAATAGTTTGACAAATTAAACCTAAAATCACATCTATAGCCGACTCAAAATCGTCAGATTTGCTAATAGCTTGAGTTGCCTCCAGCAGCAATCTTGTTTCCATTTCAACCTGACGGCGATCGGCAATTTCCTGGTGCAACTGGACATTTTGATCGGTCAATTTTTGATTTTTTTCTTGCAGTTGCATTTGCAAAGAACGCACGGTCAGTTGATTGCTCACTCGCGCCAATACTTCTTTAACCTGAAAAGGTTTTGTGATATAATCTGCTCCGCCTACTTCAAAAGCTTTTGCCTTATCTATTCCTTCTTCTAACGCGCTGATAAAAATGATGGGAATTTCGCTAAATTGCGGTTGTACTTTTAGTTTTTGACATAATTCATAACCGTTAATATCCGGCATCATAATATCCAGCAAAATCAAATCTGGGACGCTAGACTGAATTGCATCTATAGCCGAAAAACCATTAGTAACAGGTCTAACTTTATAGCCATTTTTTTGCAAGATTCTAATCAACAAACGCAGATTGTCTGGCGTATCGTCAACTACTAAAATATCTGCTTGATAGTTTTCAGTTTGTTCCGCCTTCATCTCCACGATCAGATTCCTCCGCCTCGGCAACTAAATTGAGAATTTTCTGGTAATCAAAATTACCGAGATGACCCTGGAGGATTTCGGCAAATTCAGGATGAGCATCCCTTATTTCCTCGATTGTTATCCCAATTAAGTCAAAATCAGCACTGCGGATTACCTGCCTCATGTGATCTATCCATTGTGCGGGAAGTATGGGTAAATAAGCAAGCGCATCATTAGACTGGGAGTCAGATAGATTGTGGCGATCGCCCGCTGACATCAAATCCGTTGAGTTAGAGTATAGATACTTCACCCCTAAATGTTTGTGAAGGGTATCAAAGATATCATTTTTGCGGAAGGGTTTGTTAATAAAATCGTCGCAGCCGACGAATAAAGCAAACGATCGCCTCCCTTCAATGGTACTAGCTGTCAAAGCAATAATCTTCGGAATCAGAGGTTCGACACCAGAGACGTTGATTTCCTCCCCCATTGCTTGCTTGGACTGTCTCTGCTGTATCCTGAGTCTAATTTCCATCGTCGCTTCGCAGCCATCCATCACCGGCATTTGCAAATCCATCAAGATTAAGTGCGGCTGCCAGTTTTCCCAGATTTCTACCGCTTCACGGCCGTTGCTAGCCTGTTTCACTGCAAAACCCAAGGGAGAAAGCATTTTAACTAAAAGTTGGCGGTTGTCTTTGCGATCGTCCACAACTAAAATCCGGTAGGATGGCCCATCTGGTTCCACTCCCATCACCAGGCTGCTGATTTCCGGGGTAGGAATCGAAGCGGCATCAACTGCATCAACTTCAATCTCAAATCTAAAAATCGTACCTCGATTTTGCTCGCTTTCCACAGTAATATTGCCGCCCATTAGCCGTACAAATTGGCTGCTGATCGTCAAGCCTAAACCCGTCCCTTTTTGAGCTTTTTGACCGGATTCTGTTTGCACGAAGGCTTGAAAAACCTTGCCCAATTCTTCGGGAGAAATGCCACTTCCTGTATCTTCTACTTCAAATTGCAGAAACAACGAACCAGACAAATCTAAATTATTCTCCGTCAAATTTTCACTCTCAGGCAGACTGTAACTTGTCGAACCATCTAAATTTGTAGGATTTTCACCGGCAATGACAATTTCGCCTTCTGAATCATTTCCTCTTGCTTCTTCTCTATTACTTCTATCTGTTACATCCATGACATCCCCTACATCTGTCCCTGCCGAACTGCCTTGCCTAAGAGACCTCACTCTTACAGATACCCCGCCAACTCTGGTAAATTTCATGGCATTACTGAGGAGATTGATTAGCACTTGGCGCAGTTTTACCTCATCAGTTCGCACGTACTGCGGAACATCTGTATTTCGCTGAAAAACTAACTGCAAACCTTGAGTTTTCGCTCGTAGTTGAAACATATCTTCCATTTCGTCAAGCAAGTCGTAGAGATTGAAGTTTGTCGGAAAAACAATCATCCGGCCCGCTTCGATTTTTGCCAAGTCTAAAGCTTGATTGATTAAAGTCAGCAAGTGTTCGCCGCTGCGGTGAATAACTTTGATATTGTCTCGGTCTTCTGCTGTTAGATTTGGGCTAGATTCGACGATTTGAGTAAAACCGAGTATGGCATTGAGGGGGGTACGCAACTCGTGGCTCATGTTGGCGAGAAACGTACTTTTCGCTCTGTTTGCTGCTTGGGCAGCTAATGCAGCCTGTTGCAGTTGTTCTGTGCGTTCCACAATTTCAGCTTCTAAGGTACGCTGGTAATTTGCTAGGACTCTTTCTGCTTCTTTGCGCTCGCTGATGTCTTGAATAGCTGCGATCGCAAAAACAACATTTCCGCTGCTGTCAAAAATTGGCGTAGCAGTTACCTCTAAAGTAATTATCAAACCGTATTGAGTGATTTCAACATCATCAACTTTGACAGATTCCCCTCTCAGCGCCCGTAAAATCGGAAAATTTTCAGGAAAATATAGGCGATCGCTCTCGCCGTTATAAAATTGATCCATTCCACGCCATGTTTGGGCAGCCCTCGCGAGGACAGTTTGTGAATCAAGCAATTCCTGCGCTGCATGATTCAAATACGCGATCGAGCCATCGGGATTGTAAACAGATACCCCCACCGGCAAAGCTCCTAAAAATTGATTCAGCCGACTTTCACTCGCAGATAATTCCTCGTTGGCTAGCTTCAAGTCTGCGTTTACCACCTCTAACTCCGCATTGACTCTCTTTAACTCCTCGTTGGCTTGTTGTCGCTTGATAGTTTCAATTGTTAATTTTTGGTCTTGCAAATAACTGTGTACTGCTTCTACCACTGTTATTTGTAAATCTTCATCCTGCCAAGGTTTCTGGATGTATCTGTACAACTTAGCATACTTGATGCTGTTGCTCAGAGCTTGTAAATCGGCTTGTCCCGTCAGCATAATTGTCAGGGTATCGGGCGATTGTTCGTGAATTTGTTTGAGCAGCTCGTCCCCTTTAATATCCGGCATGATGTAATCGGAAAGCACCAAAGCTATTTCATGCTCCTCAGCCCGCAAATCTGCTAGCAATTCCAAAGCATCTTCTCCACCTTCTGCCGTTTCAATAATGCACTGATCGCCGATCGCCTTTTTGAGCTCAATCTTTAAGCTTTCCAAAACATCAGGCTCGTCATCTATACAAACAATCACAGGTTTCTTCATAAATTTATTTGCCATTTTTTTTGTTGAATATTTACTTATCCAAGGCAAAAAATAGTTGTTTGGTTTCGCTTTTTTGCCAGTTTCACTACCTTACCACCCCAGTCAATCGATTTTAGATTTTAGATTTTAGATTTTAGATTGACCCCACGGATAAATTCCGGGGAAGAGAGGATTTTAGATTTTCGATTTGGGATTGATTCCACGGATAAATCCGTGGGCTTGTACCATCAAGAAATTCTTGGTCAGCAAGTTGATTTGAGATTTACACCACAGATAAATTTGAGAGCATTTGCATGGTTTGATTTACAGAGAAACTGGTAAGCGATACAGATAATTTCAAGATTGTTTGTGAATGACTGCAATTCAAGTCTAGTCTAAAATTTTGATATTGCCACCACTAAAGTCGAGCACTTATATCTATTATTTTTAGCCATAAGTCATCCAGATATTTTTTTTTCAAACTTCACGCCTAAAGATTGGGTTTGAAGCCTTTCCTTTTAGGGGGAAATTAAACAAAATGATTCATTGTTCCAATCCTCTTCTATCGACGGAAGAGGTAGCTGTCAACTGTCAACTGTCAACTGTCAACTGATGAACCGTACTATTGAATTTCTCTGCTTCGAGAATTAAGTTGAGAATTTTTTGGTAATCAAAATTCTCTAGATGACCTTGAAGGATGTCGGCAAATTCAGGATGAGCAGCCCTTATTTCCTCGATTGTGATCCCAATTAAGTCAAAATCAGCACTGCGAATTACCTGCCTCATATTATCTATCCATTCTGCGGGAAGGTTGGGCAAAGAAGCACACAAAGTATTAGAAGAATTTGATAGGTTATTGCGATCGCCCATTGAATCAGAGCCTGTCAAGTCAGAATAAATATAACTCACCCCCAAATGTTTGCTCAGCATATCAAATATATCCATTTTGCGGAAAGGTTTTCTGATAAAGTCATCACAACCCATCAACAAAGAAAAAGAGCGTTTATCTTCATGGGTACTAGCTGTTAAAGCAACAATCTTCGGGTTCAGGAATTGAGGATTGGGAATATCCATCTTCCCCTCGCCTTGTTCCTCTTCCTTTCTCCGCTGTATCCTCGATCTAATTTCGATCGTCGCTTCGTAGCCGTCCATCACCGGCATTCGCAAATCCATCAAAATCAAGTGCGGCTGCCAATTTTCCCACATTTCTACCGCTTCACGGCCGTTGCTAGCCTCTTCGACTCCGAAACCCAAGCCAGAAAGCATTTTGACTAACAGTTTGCGGTTGTCTGTGCGATCGTCCACAACTAAAATTCGATAGTATTGCTGATCTGGTTCCAGTCCAATCACCTCACGGATGTTTTTTGGAACAGTAATTGCAGCGGAATCAACTGCACTAACTTCAATCTCAAATCTAAAAATAGTACCCCGTTCTAGCTGGCTTTCTACAGTTAGATCGCCACCCATTAACCGTACAAATTCGTTGCTAATTGTCAATCCCAAACCAGTACCTTGTTGAGCTTTTTGACCAGATGCTGTCTGCACAAATGCTTGAAAAAGATTGCCCATTTCTTCTGGGGCAATACCAACTCCCGTATCTTCTATTTCAAACTCCAAAAACAGAGAATTAGAAATATTTAAATTATCCGTTTTTGCCAATACTTTACTTTCAGACTGACGGGAAATTATAGAAATTTCTGGATAATTGCTTGCTTCTAAATCTGAATCTGTCGAATTTTTCAAGGGACTGACAATTTCCCCTTCCTCGCTTATTTTGGCTATATTTGCGATCGAATTCGCTGCTGAAATACCTTCTAACTTCCGGCGCACTCTTACTGACACCCCGCCGATTTGAGTGAATTTCATCGCATTACTCAGAAGATTGATTAGCACCTGGCGTAGCTTCACTTCATCGGTTCGCACGTACTGCGGAATGTCAGCATCGCGCTGGAAAATCAACTGCAAATCTTGATTTTTTGCTCGCAGGTCAAACATTTCTTGCAATTCGTCAAGCAAGCAGTAAAGGTCAAAGTTAGTCGGAAAAAGTGTCATCCGCCCCGCTTCGATTTTTGCCAAATCTAAAGCTTGATTAATTAAAGTCAGCAAGTGTTCGCCGCTGCGATAAATAATTCTGAGATTTTCTCTGTCGTCTACTGTCAAATTCGGGCTGGGTTCGACGATTTGAGTAAAGCCGAGTATGGCATTGAGAGGTGTACGCAACTCGTGACTCATGTTGGCAAGGAAGGTACTTTTCGCTCTGTTTGCTGCTTCGGCGGCGAAGGCAGCTTTTTGCAATTGTTCTGTGCGTTCTACAATTTCAGCTTCTAAGGTACGCTGGTAATTTGATAGGAAATTTTCTAATTCTTTGCGCTGGCTGATGTCTTGAATAACTGCGATCGCAAAAACAATATTTCCGTTGCTGTCAAAAATAGGTTTGGCACTTATTTCTAGAGTGATTGTCAGCCCGTATTGAAGGATTTCAACTTCATTCACCTTGACATATTCCCCTCTCAGCGCCCGCAAGATCGGAAAATTTTCAGGGAAATACAGCCGATCGTTTTCGGCGTCATAAAATTGAGAACTTGCAACTAATTGTTCAACACTGTTGCCTAGCATACTGTCTGCCAACCCAGTATCTGCATCCAGCAACTGCTCGGTGGTATGATTGATATAGGCGATCGAGCCGTCGGGATTGTAAACAGATACCCCCACAGGCAAAGCTGCTAAAAATTGATTCAATCGGCTTTCGCTTGCCGACAATTCCTGGTTGGCTATCTGCAACTGCTTGTTTGCTTCTCGCCCCTTAATAACTTCATCAGCCAACTTTTGGTCTTGCAAATAGCTGTGAACTGCTTCGACTACTGTTAACTTCAAATCTTCCTTTTGCCAAGGTTTGGGGATGTAGCGGTACAGCTTGGCATACTTGATAGCGTGACTGATTGCCTCCAAATCTGCTTGACCGGTCAGCATAATTTTCAGCGTATTGGGCGATCGTTCATGAATTATTTGGAGCAGTTCGTCTCCTTTGATATCCGGCATGATATAATCAGAAACAACTAAAGCTATTTCGTGTTCGTCAGCCTGTAAATCTGTTAATAACTCTAAAGCATCTTCTCCTCCTTGCGCTGTTTCAATAATACACCGATCGCCGATCGCCTTTTTTAGTTCAATCTTTAAACTGTTCAAAACATCAGCTTCGTCATCAATACAAACAATCACAGGTTTTTTCATGATTTTGCTTCCCGGAGTTTTTTTTGCTTCTCTCTTTGCTGCTACAATTTTGGTAAAAAATCAGATTTCAACCGATTTTTTTACCAACTTTTTTGGGTAACGGTAGAATGATTCATTGCTTCAATCCTCTTCTATCGACAGCTATGGGTAGCTGTCAACTGTCAACTGTCAACTGTCAACTGTCAACTGTCACCTCTACTATGCTATTTTTATGCCTCGGCAATTAAAGTGAGAATTTTTTGGTAGTCAAAATTATTGAGATGATCCTGGAGGATTTCGGTAAATTCAGGATGATCGTACCTTAATTCCTCGATCGTCCTCGCAATTAAGTCAAAATCAGCGCTACGTATTACCTGCCTCATGTTTTCTATCCATTCTGCGGGAAGTGCAGGCAAATAAGCAAGCGCAGCATTAGAGGGAGCGTCAGATTGATTGTGGCGATCGCCCGTTGGGATAAAATCAGTTGAGTAAGAGTAGAGGTACCTCACTCCCAAATGTTTGTGGAGCGTATCAAATATATCAGTTTTGCGGAAAGGTTTGCTAATAAAATCGTCGCAGCCTATAGATAAAGCAGACGATCGTTTTTCTTCAATAGTGCTAGCTGTCAAAGCAACAATCTTCGGAATCACAGAGCCCTTTTCTTGTCGCTCTTGCTGCTGTATTCTGTTCCTAATTTCTTTAGTAGCTTCATAGCCGTCCATCACTGGCATTCGCAGATCCATCAAAATTAAATGCGGCTGCCAATTTTCCCACATTTCTATTGCTTCGCAGCCATCGCTAGCCTCTCGCACTCCAAAACCCAAGGGAGAAAGAATTTTGACTAAAAGTTGGCGGTTGTCTTCGCGATCGTCTACAATTAAAATTCGATACCAGGGTTGATTTGGTTCCAACCCAGTAACTTCGCGGTTAATTTCTGGGGCGGGAATATCAGCAACATCAACCACACCTACTGGAATCTCAAATTTAAAACTTGTGCCGCGTTCTAATTCACTTTCTACGACGATTTCTCCTCCCATCAGCCGGACAAATTGACGGGTAATCGTCAATCCCAAACCCGTACCTTTCTGAGTTCTTTGACCCGAAGATGTTTGCACAAATGCCTTGAAAATATTCCCCAATTCTTCCGAAGCAATGCCAACGCCTGTATCTTCTATTTCAAACTGAAGGAAAATTACCCGATCGTCAGTTAAATCATCAGGCTCATCTCTGGGCACAACAGTTGCCACATCACTTCTATCGGTGGCAAACTCTCTAATACTTTTTGTAGTATCAATGCAAGCTGTTGGACTGTTCAATAAGTCAACTATTCTCGATTTTTCTAATTGTGAAACCCTTAAAACGATTGAACCTTGTTCCGTAAACTTAATTGCATTGCTGAGAATATTTATCAGCACTTGCCGCAGTTTGACATCATCGGTTCGCACATACTGGGCAACGTCATTTTCTCGCTGAAAAAGCAACTGAACCTCTTGATTCTTTGCCCGCATTTGAAACATATCTTGTAAATCGTCAAGCAAGCGGTATAAGTCGAAGTCTTTAGGGTCAAGTATCATCCGCCCCGCTTCAATTTTTGACAAGTCTAAAACTTCATTGATCAGGGCCAGCAAGTGTTCGCCACTGCGACGAATAATACTCAGATTTTCGTGGTTTTCGACAGTAAAATTGGAGCTGCCTTCCATGATTTGTGCAAACCCCAGTATGGAATTGAGAGGAGTCCGCAATTCATGGCTCATATTGGCCAAAAACGTGCTTTTAGCTTTGTTTGCAGCTTCAGCAGCTAAGGCGGCTTGTTGCAGTTGTTCTGTGCGTTCGTCTATTTTGGTTTCTAAGGTGTGCTGGTAATCTGCTAGTATTCTTTCGGCTCGTTTGCGATCGGTAATATCTTGAAAAGCTGCGATCGCATAAACAATATTTCCCCTAGCGTCAAAAATTGGCGTAGTATTGATCTCGATCGCAATTATTTTGCCATCTTGACGGATTTCTACATCGTCAACCTTGACAAATTCTCCTTTGAGTGCGCGCAAAATTGGCAGATTGTCCGGCGGGTAAAGCTCATCAGTATTGGCAACATAAAGTTGATAAGTTGCAGCTAATTGTTCCGCAGTGCTTTCCGGGATAGTGTCTGCACCCAGCAAATCCCGCGCTGCTTGGTTGAAATAGGCGATCGAGCCGTCGGGATTGTAAACAGATACCCCCACGGGCAGAGCTGCTAAAAATTGGTTCAGGCGGCTTTCGCTCGCCGACAGCGCCGCATTTACTTCTTGCCGCTTCAGGATTTCATCTGTTAACTTTTGGTCTTGCAAGTAACTGTGAATTGCTTCTACTACCGTTAATTTTAAATCTTCATTATGCCAAGGTTTAGGGATGTAACGGTACAATTTAGCATACTTTATAGCATTGCTCAGAGCTTCCAGATCAGCTTGCCCAGTCAGCATAATAGTCAGCGTATCGGGCGATCGTTCGTGAATTTTTTTAAGCAGTTCATCCCCTTTAATATCCGGCATAATATAATCGGAAAGCACCAACGCAATCTCGTATTCATCCGCCTGCAAATCTTCCAGTAACTCTAAAGCATCTTCCCCGCCCTCAGCCGTTTCAATAATACACCGATCCCCGATCGCCTTTTTCAGTTCAATCTTTAAACTGTTCAAAACATCCGGTTCGTCATCAATACAAACAATCACAGGTTTTTTCATAATAACTTTGCCAGCCCAGATTTGATCGTATCTATTAACTCTTTACTTTTCCACGGTTTGTACAAACAGCAGTATAAATCGGCTTCTTTTACTGCCCGCTGAAGAGCCTCTTTATCCGCTTGCCCCGTCAACATCACCTTAACGATTTTAGGATATTTTTGGTGAACTCTAATTAACAGTTCATCACCTTTGATTCCCGGCATCAGCCAATCAGAAACAACCACAATCACCTCAGCTTCTGCTGGAAACTCCTCCAGTAAATCTAAAGCTTCATCACCACTTTCAGCTAATTCGTAAAAATAATCATCTTTAAATTCATTCTTGAGCTGCATCTTGAGAGTCTTCAAGATATCGGGTTCATCGTCAACGCAAAGAATTACAGGCTTATTCATCTTTTGCTCTCTGCTATTATTTTAATGGGTTTACCGACATGACTTGCTTCTATGTTATTGATTTCGGGCGAGGATGCACTATCTATGTCCCCTATTTTATTTTAATAGAACTTCACAAAAGAAACCCGGTCAATCGCAATAAATCTTATGTTTGTCAGCGAGACAGCCCCTGTCGCTATCGGGAATCAGCCCCTGCGGATAATACCATTTTGGCATTGGAGGATTGGGGATGTTCGATTGGGTATCACTGATGACAATCGGGGTTTGGTGCTTGCTGACAGTGGCATTCTTTTTTTAACAGGTGTAAGTTTAGTTTAATAGATTGGGAGGGAGACTGTAAAGCTTGTCTGTCCAGGTACCGACTCTACAGCAATTGTACCTTCATGTTTGTCAACAATTTTTCTCACGATGTCCAATCCCAAACCGCTACCTTCCCCCGCAGATTT
This sequence comes from Microcoleus sp. PH2017_34_RAT_O_A, assembly GCF_020737885.1. Taxonomy (NCBI): domain Bacteria; kingdom Bacillati; phylum Cyanobacteriota; class Cyanophyceae; order Oscillatoriales; family Microcoleaceae; genus Microcoleus; species Microcoleus sp. PH2017_34_RAT_O_A. Next base: position 99,429 of record NZ_JAEQDD010000017.1, read on the forward strand.
AGTCGTAAAAAATGGGTGAAAAATTTTGGGAATAACTTCTGGGGGAATACCTTTGCCGTCATCAGTAAATTTGAGGACAAGATTTGTCTCTTGCTGCTTAGTTTCAATCGTCAAAATACCTTTATAATCCATTGCTTGCAGGGCATTGTGAATTAGATTTGTCCAAACTTGATTTAAGTCATCCGGATAACACATGATTTTCGGTAAATCTCCATAGTTTTTGACTACTTCTATGCCGTGTTTCAGTTGATTTTGATAAAGAGTTAACACCATTTCAATGCCATCATGCAAGTTCGCCTGCACTTTTTCTTGCTTGCTATCGAAATGAGCGTAGCTTTTTAAGGCAAATACTACTTTTCCCGACTTGGCTGTCGCTCTTTGGATCAGGCTAATACTTTTCTTAAAGCTCGCAAACTGGTAAGCAGTATTGAAAACCACTTCCCAATCCGGCAATTTAAAAAATGGCAACAATTCTTCTATGCGATCGTAAATCTCCATGTCAACTAAACTATCCGCTATTTCTTCAGCATTTTCAATGCCTCCTGCCATCAACTCGTTACGCAACTGCTGCTTAATTTTGCGCTTTTCTCTGCTAGTAAATAGCGTTTCGTGATTTGTAGATCTGTGCAGCAAAGCTAAAAAACAAGCTTGGCTTTCTTCAGAAAGTTGTTGAAAAAATTGAGGCATTTTTTCTAAATTTTCGTCCCAAAAATTAGAAATATTATCAATAGATGAACCTATGATGCCTAGCGGAGTATTGATTTCGTGGGCAATGCCGGCAATCAGTTGTCCCAGTGCCGCCATTTTTTCCGATTGAATCAAATGCTCTTGTGTCGCTTGCAATTGGTAGATAGCAGTTGCTAAATCTTGATTTTTTTCTTGCAAACTTTGTTGCAACGAACAAATTTTTAAATGAGTTTCGATTCGGGCTAAAACTTCTTCAACCTGAAAAGGTTTGGTAATAAAGTCCACTCCCCCAACTGCAAAAGCTTTAACTTTATCCATCACATCGTTAATCGCACTGATGAAAATCACCGGGATGTCTTTTGTTACTTCAGAATCTTTGAGTCGCTGACAAACTTCATAGCCATCCATATCCGGCATCATAATATCCAGCAGAACTATATCTGGGGGCATTTTTTGAGCGGCAGATAGTGCTAGTTTGCCGTTAGGAACTGGGCGAACTTGATAGCCTTGATTGCTCAAAATTTCTGCCAATAGCCGCAGGTTTTGTGGCGTGTCGTCCACTACTAAAATATTAGCTCGATTGGTGTTCTGCAAAGTTGAAGTCATCGGTATTTACTATTGTTCGCTGCGATCGATTGTGGTCAAAATTCTGTCATATTCAAAATTATTAATGCAATCTTGAAGCGCGGCTGCCAGAGAGGGGTTGATAGTGCCGATTTGTGCGATCGAACTGGCGATCGCCTCCATGTCTACACTCAAAATATTTTGCTTGAATTGAACCCTCCAGTCTGGAGAAAGAGAGGCGATCGCCTCTGGTGTCAGCACATCCTGACTAGACTCCCCCGCACCCCCCATACTGACCTCTGTTGGCTCTTCATAAATATAGCGTACTCCTAAATGTTTCCCCATGGCCGCAAAGATATCTTCCTCTCGGAACGGTTTCCGCATAAAATCATCGCAACCCGTCGAAAGAATCACCGCCCGTTCTTCCTCCAAAACACTAGCAGTCAGGGCAACAATCGCCGTTGCTTGCCCGCCAGTTGTAGTTTTAATCTGTTTCGTTGCCTCGTACCCGTCCATTACAGGCATTCTCATGTCCATCCAAATTAGATGCGGTTCCCAATCCCTAAAAATATCCACCGCTTCTTGACCGTTATTCGCTTCTCTCAACAGAAATCCCAACGGACTGAGAAGTTTTACTAACAGTTGGCGGTTCAAAGGTTTGTCGTCCACAATTAGCAAGCGGTAAGGTGGCTGATTCGGTTCGAGGGCAACAACTCGACGTAGAGCTTTTTTACTTTCAATATCACTAGCTTCCACCAGATGAACTTGGATATCAAATTGAAATAGCGCACCCTTGCCCACCTCGCTGCTAACAGTAATTTCACCTCCCATCAATTGCACGAACTGGCGGCTGATCGCTAAACCTAAACCCGTCCCTTCTTGAGAATCTTTACCCGTTGTTGTCTGCACAAATGCTTCAAACAACTGATGGATTTCTTCGGTGGCAATGCCTGCACCAGTATCTTGAACTTCAAAATGGAGCGAGTAGCGGCCGGGCATTTCATCAGCGCTGTTTTTGTGTAAATTCCGCTTTCCTCCTTTCACTTGCACCGACACTCCACCTTGTGAAGTAAATTTAATTGCATTGTTGAGCAAATTAATTAATACTTGGCGCAATTTCACTTCATCGGTGGAAATGTAATGGGGAACTTCTGCATCTCGATCGAAGATTAATTGCAAGCCTTTTTCCTCAGCTTTGAGAGCAAACATATCTTCTAAATCATCGAGGATTCGATATAAATCGAAGCTTTTTTCATTAATGGTAGTGCGTCCAGCTTCAATTTTTGACAAGTCTAAAACTTGGTTAATTAACGTCAGCAAATGCTCGCCGCTCCGCAGGATAATCCCGACATCTTCTTGATTTTCGGGAGACAAATTTTTACTGCGGATCATGACTTGAGCAAAGCCGATGACTGCGTTCAGGGGCGATCGCAATTCGTGGCTCATATTGGCGAGAAACGTACTTTTAGCTTTGTTGGCTGCTTCGGCGGCTTCTTTCGCCTGCTCCATTTTGATTTGTGCTTCTTTGCTATCCGTAATATCTTTAATAAAACCTTCGTGATAAAGTAGATTTCCTGCGGGATCGCACACGGCCCGACAATTTTCGGAAATCCAGATGATGCTACCATCTTTGCGGTAAATTTCCGATTCAAAGTTAGACAGTATCCCGTACTCGTCGATCAGCGCTACAAATTCGCTGCGGCGGTTGGGTTTCACGTAAAGCTGGTTCTTGAAATTCGGCTGTGCTGCGATTAATTCTGCGGGCGATTCGTAACCGTAGAGTTCAGCTAAAGCGGGGTTGGCGCTGAGGTATGTCCCGTCAGCAGCAGTTTGAAAAATGCCATTCAAAGCATTTTCATAAATGTTGCGATATTTTTCTTCTGCTTCGCGGAGGGCGGTTTCTGCTTTTTGGCGATCGGTAATATCGCTCGAAATCGAGAGAAAACAAGCTTCTCCCTCAATATCGATGGTTTCAATAGACAGCAGGGCCGTTCTTTCTGTACCGTTTTTTTTGCGAAATCTCAGCTCGTAATTGTGAAGGGCTGTCTGGTTTCTTAACATTTGAATCATGCGATCGCGCTCTCCTAGACTCGCCCAAAAATTTAGATCTACGGCTGTTTTACCAATAATTTGGTCGTGCGTGTAGCCAATCATCCGGCAAAAGCTTTCATTAACTTCTATGTGGCGACCGTCACTGATTCTCGTGATCGTAATTGCATTTGGACTAGAACGAAAAGCTTTAGAAAACTTTTCTTTTGCCTTGGCAAGAGCGGCGGTACGTTCTGCAACTTGGACTGCTAAGTTTTGGTTGTATTCTTTTAACAGTTGCTCCGCTTGTTTGCGTTCCGTAATATCTTGAAAGGCGCACATCCCATAGATAATATGTCCTTGGGCGTCGTAAATAGGAGTTCCCCAAACTTGTAGGGGAACAGTTTTGTCACGGGAGCAGATTTCCATGTCATCGACAGTGACACTTTTGCCCTGCAAAGCATTTAAAATAGGGTCGTGTTCCGCCGGGTAAATTTCCTGGGTTCCAGCTAAATAAACTTTGTAAGCTTGGCGCAAATTTTCGGCATCTGCTGCTATGATTCCTTGACCAAAAAGTTGCTCTCCTATAGGATTAATGTAGTGAGGTTTACCATTTTTTTCGACAATAAAAATGCCTAGCGGTACTGCATCGAGAAATTGTTTGACTCGGTTTTCGCTTTCCGAGAGCGAAGTAAATGAATGCTGCAATTGCTCTGCCATGCTGTTGAAAGCAGCGGCAAGTTCTCCGAGTTCATCTTCGCGATTCAAAGCGAGCTTTGTATCCCATTCATTGCGTGCCAAAGCTTTCGCCGCCGCATTCAATTTTAAAATCGGCCGCACCACCCATTTAGCAGTCAGAATCCCAAGAATGGTCGCCCCAATCAAAGCTGCAACGGACAGCAAAAAAGTGGTGCGGGTATTGGCATTAATTTGCTGCATAAAGTCTGACTCGGGTACAACTACCACAATCAGCCAATCCAACCCTCGATCGTCTTGAAAAGGAGTTACCTGAATAAAATTTCGCTGACCGTCAACATCAAAGGTAAGCTGTTGAGAATTATTGATTTTAGCTAAGCTTTGGTAGAATTTATCTAAATGCTGTGCAGTTTGGCGAATTACCGGATTTTCGCTGGCTGAAGCTTTGATGCGTTTTGCTTCTTTACCTTGTACTGCAAATTCTTTACCCGGCTTTGAAGTGGCAATTAACATCCCCGATCGCTCCATCACAAAAGTTTGTCCCGACTTGCCAATTTTGAGGCTGACGAGAAATTCTTTGATTTTGGAAAACAGCAAATCGCTGCCAGCTACTCCTAACAGCTTACCATCATTGTCGTAGATAGGCAAAGAAGCAGTAATTGCCAGTTCTCTGGTCAAGAAGTCTGTATAAATTGGAGTCCAAACAGGCTTTTTGGCTAGCGCCGCTGCTATGTACCAAGGACGAACTCGCGGGTCGTATTTTTCGGGAGAAATTTCGATTAATTTAACGCGTTTTCCTTGAGGGTCAGCAGTATATCGAGCTAATTTATTGCCAGTCGATCTGTCAGCAGCAGATATCAGAATCCGATCTTTAGTGCGGATTGCTCCTGAGTGGTCTCCATTTTCTTTGCCTGTATAAATGATGCTGATTGAATCAAAATATTGAATTTGTTCGAGGAAATGAAGTTCGAGTTTTTGTTTGTCTTCTAGGTTCAACTGCCCCAATTTTACGCCTTGAACGTTCAGGTGATTGACAATGTGGGGAATTGACATATAATTTTCAATGCGGTCTTTGATGCGAGCGCTAATTTCTCCCCGCAACTGAGCGGCCACATCGTTAACCGCCCGCTGACCGTTTTGGAACGACAGCCAACCTACAACTCCTACTGTGCCAACAATTTGCACTAAAAAAGGAAGCACGAGCACAGTTTGTAATGGAGCTTTGCCGATAATTTTGGTAGCAAAGCGATTCAGCGGTTTAGGAAACATATTCATCCTAAAAATAATTGAAATTGGTCGTGGAAATTAGTAGATCTTAAAGTCTTGGAGCGATACAGGAGGGAGTTGTCTCAAATCCGGTTCCTGACTCATCATAAAAGTGTTGGCGATCGCCTTTTGAGAGTTTTGAGGACTTCCCTCGTGACTACAAACTTATACCAATTTGAAAAAGTCTTGCTACAATGATTAATTATATAAAAATTATCTTTCATTTGCATAACTCTATGCCGGATACGGCAATGCCGTTTCCCTACAACAGATGATAGCCTCTAATTTCCGTAGTAGCAATGTTTTTCATGATTGGTATTAATTAGAGTTTTTTAACCGGATTTGAGAGCGCGAAGCAATGCCGGCTGTTGGCGATCGCGATTGCTGGCCTTCCTGTCTTCGGACAGGCAATAGGGATTTCCACCGCCTCAGTAGGTGGTTACTAATAAACATTACAAGAGTTGGGCGAGTGAGAGGGCGACTCTACTCGCTTCTATCATAAAATTTTAACCGGCACCCGCCCTTACAAGATAATCTGGTTTTTTTTTCGATGACTTACTTACTGATTGCAGGCAATGCAGATTGCTATAAGTGCAGTGCAGAGATTGTCCTTACTGACAACTGTCTAAGGTATTAATTTTAATTACCATAGCGTATTTCAGCAGACAGTTTTTGGGCAACTACTGATTCAGGTGATTGAGTACGATCGCACTATCCGCAGCCACCGGCACCCGAAACACCTGTATTTACCTGCGATTCAACTCCACCCTTTCGCCGTAACGCAACAGCATATCCAAGCTTTCCAAACGATTTTGCCAAGTTTGCACCTGATAGCTATTTTGCCCAGAATGCAAGCGCATGGAAGACTGAAATTGAGCTTCAAAACTCGCCAACAATCTTTTAGCAGTTGTTAAGCTTTCGGCAGAAGGACTTGCAGCCAATCTGCTCAAAGCAACACCCAATTCCTCCGATCGACTTTTGAGAACTTTCAATTCAGATTCCGACACCCGCAACTGATTGTTAGCCAACAAAAAACTCCATTCCTGCTTGAGAGCAGTATAGCGCGAAGCTGCTGCTGCAAAGGGCTGGCGGTAAGGAATTGGTTCGGAAGCAGAAGTCGTTAGCGAAGCCCTCGTAGACGATCGCACTCTGACACCTTGAGTCCGGTTAAAAAAGCTCTGCATCCCGCTGCTGATACTTTCCACCGCAAAAATAGCATAGCCCCCAGTCGGCAAATCGCGCAAAGCTTGAATTTGGTCGATCGCCACAACTTCCGGGAGTGTCAACAACTTAACCGAGGGAGAAATTAAAGCTGAACCGAGCATTTGTTCCTTTGCTAGCGGTTCGGTAATGCGTTGAAGTCGGTTCGTATCCAAAGCATAAGTCATCGGCACAATCAAGTCTACAATCCCCTGACGGGCCCAAACTTCCCAATTTTGCTGAATTTTGTAAATCCGCTGACTTTCGGGGTGGGGAAACACCGCAACTGACAGAATAGTGCGAGGATAATTCGACCGCAAAAGCTGAGATACTTCAGCTACAAAACTATTAATTTGATTGGTTTTAAACTCAACCCACTGCCGCCACAAATTGCCAGAACTCGGCGAAATATTCACCGGATCGGTACCAGTTAACTGTTTAAATTGCTGCCTTGCTGCTGCACCGTAGCCGTAGACAAAACCTGCATTGTCATCTTGAAAAGGATAGCGAATGTAGTCTAATTGCACACCATCTACTTTGTATTTGCTGGTAATTTCGCTGATAATTCTTAGTAAATAATTCCGCGCTTCCGGGTTTGCAGGATCGAGATAAAATTTACCATCGTTAGGGTTTTGCGTGCGTCCTTTATTGTCAATATTTGCCCAATTTGGATAGGCCGAAAGTACCGGGCCTGGATAAGAACCAGGTTTGCCAATTAAAGTATTGTGGCGTTTATTGCCCGTGGCAAAAGTCCAAATCCAAGCGTGCAGTTCTATGCCTCGCTCGTGGGCTAATTTAACCGCAGATTCCAGAGGATCCCAGCCAACTGTGAGGGGGTTTTGTTGCGGTGCAACTTGACTGGGATAAATCGGATATCCGGCATTTAAAGTTTCAAAGAAAACGGTATTGATCCCGGCGGCGGCAAGTCGATCGAACACAGCGGCCAAACCCTGTTCCGATCGCGCTGCGACGATCGTACCGCGATCGAGCCAAACGGCGCGAATTTCCGCCCCAATGCGCTGCCCTTCCTGGGGGTAATTTTGCCAGAGCAACTGGCGCGCTTGCACCCACTGCTGCCTGATCTCAGCGTATTTTTGCTCTTGCAGGAGTTGGTCAAAATTTTGCAAAACCTGACGGGCTTTGGCGATCGCCCCTGTGGTTGCTGCTGGTAAAACCAACGGGCGACTCGCCTGCGGCCCACCGACACTGTTGCTTGACGCCACCAATTGAGGGGGGATAGCAGCATCGAGATTGACGGCGGTATTGCCTGAATTAGCTGCTGTCAGGGCGCTTTCAAACCTGCCGAGGAGGTTGGTGAGTTCTTGGCGCATCAAGTAGGCTTCAATGCTGACGATCGGCTTATTGGAATTTATCTGCACGTCCAAACCCGCCGGCGCCGACTGATCCGAAGGGTCTGTAAAAGTTGCAGGTACGGGATCTGGAAGGGGGGGAGAAGGAGAAAGTCGGCTCAGCGGAGTATTGCGCGGCGAACTGGGGGTATTTCTCGTGACCCTGGAGGGGGGATTTGGCAGCGGTGGTGCGGCTGCTGTTGGCGGCTCGACAGGCCTACCCACAGTTCCTCCCCAGCGGGCGATCGAGGCCCGCAGCCAAGCCGTGTCTATATTTGGGGAACCGTCGCTACCCCAGCGCCAGCCGAGATAGGTAGCGCGATCGGTGGCGATCGCAGCGGAGGAACCGGAACTATCTTTCCAGGTAGCGATGGTTTGACTGTTCGCGTCGGCGGGAATCAAGACGCCGCCTTGAACAGAGGCATTTTTTTGTTCTGGGGGAACCCAGTTGCTTGAACTGGTACAAGCGAGATCGCGGCAGCGGGTGCGCGGTTGCACCGCCCCCCGCTGAGTCAACGGAAAAGCCCAATAGGCCCCGAGGAGCGATCGTAAAGATTGACGTACCAAGGCTGGGGAACTGCGGCCGACTGGGCCCGAAGCAATCAAGCGGCCGCCCTGTTTTGTCCAAGCTTCTAAAACTTTAATTTGTGCCGGACTCAAAGTTTCAATATTGGGCAAAAACAGCACATTAACGCCTGCTAAATCCGCCAAATTTTTGATGTCTTCGAGATTGATTGGTTTGTAAGCAATGCCGCTTTCCCAGAGGCGCGTGGTAATCTTCACCCAGTCGGGGGAATTCTCGGAACTGCGAACAACTCCCAGAACTACTTCCGCAAAACTGGGAGAGGGAAATAGGATGGAGAGATTGAGTAATGTACTCGCTAGAGTGCCAATGAAGACTCTTTGCAAGAAAGTGAAAAAGCGAATTTTTGGATTTCTATCGGGCTTTTTGATTTGTTGCATTGACACGAGAATTACCCACCACACCACTTAGGAAAATTTCAATAACAATTTCGAGCAATTAACTCGCACAATACAATTTTTTATCAGGTCATGCAACCTAAATCAGGAAAATATGCGATCGCCCGCCTGCAATGGGATCGAATTCGAGCGAACCGATCTCGGGTGCGATCGAACTATCGCCATAAAAAAGGTTGGTAGTGAGGACTTTAGTCCGCATTTATGAAGGACTCGCATTCCGAACGATCGGGAGCATCTCATTTTTGTAAAAAGCATTTTTTCTTTGAGTGCGAGCGTCCCCGCTCGCGTATTGTACAATACGCGAGCGGGGACGCTCGCACTATAATAAATGCAAGACTGAGATGCTCCCGAACGATCGAACCTTAGGAATGAGAATTAAATAACTTACAATTTTTATTGTTCTTGTGGGACGGGCGGGACGCCCATCCCACAAATATGTGTAAATTATTTAATTCGCGATCCTTACTGAGTTGCCGCTTCATTTACCGGGAATCGATCGATCAACTGCATCGCCCGACAAGCATTCTTCCGCAAAGAATCCGACACGTGAGGAACATGAGGAATCTGAGACAAGAAATCCAAAGTCCGGCGCAAAATCCGCACCACATCCCCTTCATCCAAACTCGTGTGACTAATCAGTTCCAGCCATTCCACGCCCAGAGCCCACTGTTCCACCAAAGTCACGATATCCCGTTCCAGCCAAATCGGGATCGCAGCTTCGTGGCGGTACTGTACTTGAAACAATCGGCGGCGCAGCCCTTTTTGCAGATTGTCCAAAGGTGCCAAAACTTCCGGCGACAGCGAGTAATGAGTCCAACTGTCAGGCCGAGAAACTTCTGTAACCAAGGCCGCGCAAGCAGCAGCGAGGTGGTGGGGGTCGAGTTCGTCAAACTCCGCAGACATTAGGGACAAACCCAGCCACAGTTCATTGTCGCCGCGAATGGCGGCGCAGGCTTGGCCCAAGATTGTGGGTACTAACCTGTCGGAGGAGTCATCTCGGTTCCCATCTGGGGAAATTACTCTTTCCAAACAACCGAAATTTAGCAAGATGTCAATTAAATTGAGAAATTGCTCCCAGTAGCGAGCTCGCTGCTTTTCTAAGTCTTGTTCGGCTTTGCGGATTTCTTTTTTCAATTCTTCGCCGCGGCGCTGGCGCTTGAGCAAAGTACCGGGATTGCCCCATTCGAGAACTGGGTGAGTTTCTAGTTTATCTTCTAGGGCGGCGATTTTCTGCTGTTGCTCGATCGCCTCTGGGCTCGGTTCCGGTGCGGGCAATTCTGGGATCGATTGAGCAATTGCCACAGTTTCTTCACTTCCCAAGCGACACTGGCCGAGTCTCAGTGTCAATTCCGGAGGCGGGTTTAAGCCATCTGCGACACTCAAGCGGGGTAGTTGGGCGTGGAGGGTGGCGACATCGCTAATCGCGACGATATACCAGCGGTTGTCTTTGCCCAAACATACCAAATTAGGTGCTTGGCCGGAACCTGGGATTTTGGCAACCAGTACGGCGGGGACTGGGGTTGTGTGCGATCGTTTGGCTGTCGGGACGTGTTTGCCCTTCAGACTCAGAACCGTCCCTAGCACTGCAAAAGCTACAGCTACCGACATCTCCTTAATTCGCGTTTCTTCTGCTTGCTGCAATAGAGTTTTCAGCAAACGTTTGTCTTCTTTGAGCCTTCCCTGCAATTTTTCGTAATGGGCGAGTTGTTTTTCCAGGGTAGAGACATTACCTCCGGCAGCCAGGGACTCTTCGAGCACCGCTAATTCTGTTTGCAACCGATCTAATTCTGATTGCTGCGGCTGCAAGTACAAGGTAGAAAGGTATTGACCAAAACTGCGTTCTACCAACTCTTGAGCTTCCTCAAGCGTGTGAGTTTGCAGCAAATTCAGCACCATGCCGTAGCTGGGCGTAAACTGACTGGCAAGGGGGTCGGCTTTGGCTGTTGCCAAATAGGAGGCTTCCTTTGCGCCTTCAAAGCGGGTCTGAACTGCGACCACGTGCCCCAGCTCATCCATGCCCCGGCGACCTGCCCGACCGGCCATTTGTAGGAATTCTGAAGCGTTTAGCAGTCGGTGTCCCTTGTCGGTGCGTTTGGACAGGGTGGAAATGACGGTGGTGCGGGCGGGCATATTGATCCCGGCTGCGAGGGTTTCGGTGGCAAATACGACTTTAATCAAACCTCTGCCAAAAAGTTCTTCTACTAAACCTTTCCAGGCGGGCAAAATGCCTGCGTGGTGGGCGGCGATGCCTTTTAAAAGTGCTTCTTTTTGACCGAAACGTTCTGCTTCTGGGTTGCGCTGTAAAAAATCGTCAATAATGCGTTTGAGTTCGGCTGTTTCGGCTGCGTTAACTAGGGAGAAATTGCCTACTTCTGCTACTGCTTGGTCGCACCCGCGACGGCTGAAGATGAAGTAAATTGCTGGTAGCATATCGCGATCGTCCAACCGAGACAAAACATCGGTCAAACTGGGAGTCGGAATGCTACCTCTTTCTGCTTTTTGCTGCTTCTTTTTGGGGACTAATCGCGGATTAGCTCTTTTGCCGGTTTCGTCTAGCAGGGGAAATATCCCTTTTTGATTGGCGAAGTGGAATTGTAGCGGCACTGGCCGAAAGTCTGAGTAGACAAGCTCTGTGGGCCCGTGGACTTTGTTAATCCAGTCTGTAAGTTGGTCGCTATTAGCAACGGTTGCTGAGAGGGCGAGGAGTTGAATTTCGCTGGAACAATAGATGATTGATTCTTCCCAGACTGTACCCCGCTGGCGATCGTTCATGTAGTGACACTCGTCGAGCACCACGGTTTCGACTCCGGTGAGGGAAGCACCGACAGCGCCGATCGGCGTACCGTAGAGCATATTCCGAAATATTTCGGTAGTCATCACCAAAATCGGCGCATCTCGATTGAAGGAGATGTCGCCCGTCAGCAAACCTACCATCTCGTCTCCAAATTGATGACGGAAGTCCCGCAGCTTTTGGTTGGAGAGAGCTTTGAGGGGAGTGGTGTAGAAGACGCGCCGCCCTCTGGATAGTGCTTGATGGATGGCGTATTCGCCGATTAAAGTTTTCCCTGAGCCCGTGGGAGCACACACGACAACGGATTTACCTGCATCGAGGGCGGCGATCGCGTCTCTCTGAAAGTTATCTAGCTCAAATGGAAATATGGTCTTCAGATCCAGCTCTTGGCGGTTCTGGGAAGCGTTAGGCACAAGGATTATTATGAGGTTGCAGGGTAAGTATGCTTAAATCTTGCCGAAAGCAAGGCAGCAGAGGACGACTGTATTGATTTTAGACCAACGCCCGCAAATCGGCACTCGAACAAAGAGGAGAGGGAGAGAATTCGGAGAGGGGGAGAGGGGGAGAGGGGAGAGTGGAAAAATATTTCTTGCGATGAATTTACCAATTCCCAATTCCCAATTACCCTGAAATGCCTAAATGCTAAACTCTACAAGTCTCGACGCGAGAGAATAGACACCCACTCCCTTCCCCTCTCTCCATCAAACCACCAACAAATCCCCCAAATATTCCAACAATCTAAAACTGGAAGCTGAGCTTCAGGTGCTTTCTCTGAAAAAGTGATGTCTTCGTAGTAGACCCATTGATTCTTTTGTCTCCAACCCACACGATCGCCAAACCTGCCCCAAACTTCGCTATTATATCCACTGGTTCCCCCCAGACTTTGATAAATAAGCTTCTGCACGCTAAAGCCGAAGTGACCTTTAGAATATTTTACCCAAAGTTGGTCAATGGTACGCAAGTCCTCGCAGGGGAATTTTTCAATACTTTCTGTATCCAGCCATTCTTGTTTCGTACCCGCCACCTTCAACATCACTCTCAGGGTTTCTCGATCGGCTTCTTCCCACTTGTTAGCTGCCACTAAATCTCGCAATTTGCTATAATCGATACCCACGGCAGAAACTAACTCAACCTCATTTTTTTCGGCTTGTGACATAGAATTCAACCTTTTTTGTAATCCTCGATCGCACTTGAGTGTGTCAAACAAATCAAATCAACCACCGAAGCATCCAATTTCGCCCTCGAAGCACTTAAAACCATCGGGTTGAGTCTATTTTTTGACTTTGACATTCACCCGATCGAACGTTATTTAATTTGGGCGATTTGGCGATCGATAAAATGGCTTTTTCACCACCGTAGCCGGGTAATTTTTCCCGCGAATCTCAACTTCTAACTGCTGGCCGACTTTACCTAATTTTGCCGGAACAACCGCGAGGGCTACCGCCCGATTCAATGTAGGCGATAATGTACCGCTAGTAATTTCTCCTACTTTTTCCCCTGCAACTATTATCGGATAGCCATGACGCGCAATGTGCCGCCCCTGCATTTCCAAGCCTACCAACCGTTTCGATACTCCCGTGGCTTTCTGCTGTTCCAAAACATTCCGCCCAATAAAATCGCCTTTGCTATCGAGGTGAACTACCCAACCCAATCCAGCCTCTAAAGGTGTAGTATTGTCATCGATATCTTGACCGTAAAGTGCCATTGCTGCTTCTAAACGCAAGGTATCTCTCGCACCCAAACCGCAGGGAACAACGCCAGCATCTAGGAATTTTTGCCAGACTTGTTTTCCGGTTTCTATATCCACCATGATTTCAAATCCATCTTCGCCAGTATAACCTGTTCTGGCGATAAAACTCGGCTGTCCCAACAACTTGGTTTCTAAGTGTCCGAAAGCTTTAATTGGTTCGAGGTTATCTTCGACAAAAGGCTGGAGATAGTTAACAGCTTCCGGGCCTTGAATTGCAATTAAAACTTGGTCTTCGGAGATGTCGGTGAAAACAAGTTCGCTCAAGTCTAAGTGGGCGATAATCCAGGCTTTGTCTGTGATGCGAGTGGCGGCGTTGACAATGATTGCTGCCCGTTCTTCGCCCGTAGTTCTATCGGGTTCTTGGCAGTAGAAAATAATGTCGTCTAGGATGCAGCCTTTGTCATTTAATAAGACTGTATATTGAGCTTGTCCTGGTTGCAACCGACTTAAGTCTGACGGTACTAAGGGTTGAAATTTTTCTATTACCTGTTTCCCTCTCAAACAAAATTTTCCCATGTGGGAAATGTCGAACATTCCTGCTTGCTGGCGTACTGCTTGGTGTTCGCTGCTGATACCTGCGTACTGTACGGCCATCTCCCACCCGGAAAAGGGCACCATCCGACCTTTGAGCTGTAATGATAGTTCGTACAGAGGCGATCGCGCAAGCTGACTCGTTATCTCTGGATTGTTGGGTTCAGTTGAGTTTGCCACAGGTAGCGCTTTGTTGGTTGCGGGTAGACTGTTTTGATTTTAGGGGAAAGTTGGTTTTTGTGGTGTGTGGTGCGATCGAATTTAAGAATACGCTCGCGGTTGAAACCGCGTGTATACAGACAAAACCCACTCCAAGTGCGTTGAAGAATACGCTGTGAAGATTATGTTATTCTCTTCAGTCCGCGGAGGCGGACTTCGTTTGTGTAGACGCGGTTTCAACCGCCCTCTAATCTTGACTTATGGAGAATAGCGGGCTCGAACCGCTGACCCCTACAATGCCATTGTAGTGCTCTACCAACTGAGCTAATTCCCCTTTCTTTTCGCGCTCTCAATCATGCCTTAACTGACCGATATTTGTCAAGCCTTTTTGAGAAAATAGTTTGGAGCCTTGGACAGGCAAGGCTTTTGGCTTTTTTTTCAAAAAAATTCCTCGCTTTTTGACAATTTGTCGATCGCTACTACGATTTAGTAGGTGTGCTGGGATATTTCGGTTAAATGGCTCAAACAAGACCCCATGAGGAAGTAGACGACTACCAGGGCTGCGGCTGAAACCGCAACTAGGGTGCCGGCTAGGATTAGTGAAAATTCTCGTTGCGCGATCGCCTCTTGCATTAGATGCAATGACCAGGCAACGAGGGCAACGTCAATTATTAAAATAGAAACCAGCATAAGTTACGATTTGTAACAGCTTACATATTGTAACAAAAGTTTTCGCGGAGTGCAGATAAGCTCATATGTATTTAAGTATTGATGTTAAACGGATGGGGAGCAGCGCAAAGCCATCAAGAAAAAGTATAGGTTTTCTTGATAATTACGATATGCAAAGTAAATGAGAGCTAGCTCTGCTTTACAGTAGTTGGCTTGAGTTCGCTTCTCAAGCGGGATTGCATTTTTAAGGGTACAGATTGCTGGAGTTTCACAGCGCTGACGGTTCCGCTTCTAGCACCCACTACCGTACAGGAGACTGGGAAGTGGTGAGGGTGGAAGAGTACCCGACAGCAATACCTAATAACGAATTTGAGATGATTGTAGTTGGATACTGCAAATATGTCCCCGTCGAAACTCCGCTGATACCGATGCCAAACGCTCAGGTGTCGATCGACTCTTTTGGAGATGAATCGGCTTATCAAGAATTTTTAGCTCAAACAGCAGAAGTCTCACGTCATAATCTCTGATACCGTTGCTTCAGAACAACTCATGGAACTCGTTTATGAGACACTTCCTGCCTGCGCCTAGCCTACAAATAATACTTTAGAGAGTATTGAGCTGGAAGTGCCGATCGCACAATTCGATCGGGGCGTGAGTTTGAGACGATAAATGAAGTAAGCTAGAGAGAAACGTTTCAAAATAGATGCAGACTCCGTAGAGGCAAGCTGACTATGAACTGGAAAGCACACATTCACTCAAATCCTAAAATTCTGCTTGGCAAGCCTGTCATTAAGGGAACACGAATATCAGTGGAGTTTATTCTAGGGTTGTTTTCAGAAGGTTGGACGCCGCAACAAATTCTAGAAAATTATCCAACACTTAATCCTGAATCTATCCAAGCAGTATTTGCTTTCACTGCGGAATGCCTCAAAGAAGACGTATTTTACACACCTTTACTCTTTGCTGAGGCAAGTTAATGCGGTTTCTGGCAAATGAAAACTTTCCTCTTCAGAGTGTACAACTGCTGCGACAAGCGGATCTGGAAGTCGCTTCTATTACCGAGGATTCCGAGGTTTTGGCTCGTGCGACGGATCAGCAACGGGTGATTTTGACGTTCGATCGCGATTATATTGAAATACTTTATGGCTTGTTTGTGGCGAAGGTTGTAGAATAGAGAAGATCCACTGCACTGAATAGATGCCATGTCTTCTCCTGCAATTACCACGATCGTTAAGATGCTTGAGTCCCTACCTGACGAGCTTCAAAAGCAGGTAGTGGAGAATGTTCGCGCATATCTGTCAGAAATTGAAGAAGAAAAGCGATGGGATGAGTCGTTTAAGCGGACGAAGAATAATCTAGTCGCGGCAGCCCGGAAAGCCAAAGCCGAGATTGCAGCGGGAATGTCTACGCCGATGGACTATGAGCAGCTATGAAGTCCGCGACATTGCCCTCATTTTGGGAAAAGTACCGTGCCATGAGTCCAGCGATCAGAACCGGAGCCAGGAAAGCGTATCGATTATGGGCAGAGAATCCGTTTCATCCGTCGTTACATTTTAAGTGCATTGACAGTGACGAAGATATTTGGTCAGTGCGTGTAACGAAGAGTCATCGGGCTGTGGGAGTAATGTTAGGGGATACGATTACCTGGTTCTGGATTGGAGATCATGATGAGTACGAAGCATTTTATTCGTAAGCGCCACCTGTAGAACAGGTTCGTCATCACACGCCGGAAGAACCAGCATCAATATTGTTAAATTTATTACAGCTCGAAGGATTGCAATTTGAGGAACGGTTTACGGTGGTGGATCGCGATCGAATTCGTCAACGCCCGTTACCGTAGATGGCGATCGCATAATTCGATCGCGGTGTGAATGTTGATCGATAAATGAGGTAAGCTAGAGACAAAGGTTTCAAACAATTTCGATCGATGCCAGCATCCGTTCCCGATCTGTTGGACAGAATCACGGTGAATCCAAGACAATGTGGCGATCGTCCCTGCATCCGGGGAATGCGGATTCGAGTCATCGATATCCTAGAATTGCTAGCTGCGGGTGAGCAAATTTTTGAGTTTCTGGAAGAATTGCCAGACTTGGAACTTGACGATCTCAAAGCTGCGCTTCTCTATGCAGTCCGCAAACTCGATCATCCCATTTTAGCCACATGACTATTTGGTTGAATGCTCATCTATCACCAGCTATTGCTGTATGGATTACTGCCACCTTCATACTTTGTTATCAAGGGGCGCGATCCTAAAATTCGTGAAAAACGTACCAAGTCATTTGATAATTATCACTGTATTATGCTATCCTAATACGAGTGCGAGGAAGTCCATCAGAAAAAAAAGATGCTTCTGAACAGAAAAATTATTATAGGGTGAGTGTATGACAGATATTTCTACCAGCTCCCAAACCAATGATTCTCCTAAAAATTTCTCCGATGCCTTTGCCAACATCTTCGCTAGTCTTGCGGGTGCCATCAAGGATCTTCCTCAGTGGCAGCGAATAGTAGGATTTGTTCTGCTTGGAGCTCTATTACCAATTACGGTGGGGATTTATGCTCTATCTTCCGATCCAAACCAGGTAATTCTTTTATCCGTTATCTTTCTAGTTTGGATCTTGATCCTACTTTTCGTGATGTATACTCTTACTCAACGTCAAATAAAATTAAGAAATAGGAATACGCAAAAAGAGCTTGATCTTGAAAGCACCAAAACCGAATTGCAAGAACTAAGATCCAGTCTACTTAATGCGACTAAAGACAAGCATCAATCTCTTGTAGAAATAGAGTCTCGGCTAGCAAAAATTAGTACCGAAATAGGTGAATTGGTTCGAGATCACCCAGGACTTACTTCAAGTATTACAAAGGTGAAGAATTCAGTAGACACCCTGAGCGAATATATTAAAGAAAATGAAGAAAGCTATGATGATTTTCTTCGATTAATGGATGGAACAGAAAGTATGAGGAAGTCAAAATCTGTTGCAGCATCTATTCTTTTAAGTGAATCATCCCAAAAATCCTCAACTTAGCCATAACCCTCTTTTATCAGTCCGTGAAAAACCAAGCGCCAAAAAGCTTTGGCGCTTGGGTTTCCACTTTTTTATCTCTAAATTTTAGAAGAGAGTTTGTTCACTAGGTATGCCAAGTAGGGTTTTGTTTCATCCGGCCACTTCCCTTCACCCTTTGCTTGAAGTTTTGCCATAAAAGCGTCCCAATCTGTCACTATACTCTGTAATTTATCTACATATGCAGGTAAATCCTGAGCTAGGACTTGCTTATTTTTGCAAGGATAATCAATTGCCCAGTCATCTAGTATAGATGTGTCATCAGCTTCCGTTGCAAAGCTTACCAATTCCATAAAATCTTCCAGGTCTTTCTGAACTTTATCTTCAACGTTTTGCGTTTGATAGTTGAAAGGTTTATGGTTCTTGTAGTAAGCCTTGATCAACTTACCATAACCCTTCCGAAGTTTAGCAACATCGAATAGCACCGTTGCCTTGAGTTTTGTACGAACTTTCTCTATGTTTTCTAAGGTTGGATTACCCATCAGGTGGTTAATCTGGTTGATAAATGGCTCACAAAACTGCTCTAACGTTTCAAACATACTAAGTTCCTCAATTACTGACTACTTATTCACCTCTCTCAGAACAAGAGCAGGATAATTTGTATAAAACTCCTAGATGATATCGGAACAGCCAAATTAGTACCTTAAATATTCTTATTGTAAAACCGTCTTTTGTGAAATTGGTCAGGAAGATAGTAGATTAGCTCGTTCAGGAGGGGTCTAACAACCATGTTGGAGCGCACCCACCATTCCTCGATCCCGCAGACGACATCCAGCGCTCAATGCCTTAAGATCGCCCGCACCAGTTTTGTTATCATTAAAGTCAATGGCTGCAAAAGGGAGATTAGACCATGTTTGCCCTCGTATCACCCGAAAAAATTCAATTGCCTGCGGGTTCTGTAGTGCGCTTACCCGCAACTTGGCAAGAATATCAAAGTTTGTACGATCGCCGAGGAGATGGTTCTATTCCGCGTCTGAAGTATCGCAATGGAGAAGTATTGCTGATGTCACCTTTACCCGTACACGGAAAAGATGCCAACTTAATTGCTGACATCGTAAAAGCCATCCTAGATAGCGATGGGCGGGAATACGATGCGTTTACTCCTATCACCATGACAGTGCCAGAAGAAAGCGGAATTGAACCAGATTATTGCTTTTACATTAACAATTGGCAAGCGGTTTGTGGAAAAAAGCGGATAGATTGGCAAAACGATCCGCCGCCAGATTTAGCCATAGAAATTGATGTCACCAGTTATTCCGACGTACAAGACTATCTTCCCTATCGGGTTCCTGAAATCTGGCTGTACAAGAAGCAGCAACTGTTAATTTATGGGCTGCAAGGCGGAAACTATCAAGTTCAAACTCACAGCCTCTATTTTCCAGAATTAGATTTACAAAGTGCGATCGCCCGTTGTGTAGAAATTGCTTATCAATGCAACACCAGTGCTGCTATCCGCGATTTGAAGCAACAACTAGCTAACCGATAGGCGATAAACGTAATTCAATTCCAGATAAACTCGATCGCATCCGCCTACAATAATAAGTAGTTAGAATCCCAAAATGTATGCCCGTTGTAGCAGTTAAAACTTACATAGAGTATCGGAATGATGCCTATTGGGTTGAAGGAACTCGGATTTCTCTTGACTCGATCGCCTATGCTTTCCAACAAGGACTATCCCCCGAAAGTATTGTTCAGTCTTTCCCGCTGCTGACGCTGGAACAGGTTTATGGGGCGATCGCCTTTTATCTAGCCAACCGCGCTGCAATCGATGCTTACCTAGCCGCCGAAGAAGCTGCATTTGATGCCATGCCTCAACCTCTACAAAGCAGCGATCTAGTTTTGTACAACAAACTGATGGCAGCTAAGGCTGCAAAATAGAAATAGAGAGGAATGCTAAGTAAGAGATGCCCAAAAAAATCAGGGATTTGAAAAGCCTATTATTGAAAGCAGGATTTACTTGTGAGTCTGCTAAAGGGAGCCACACCAAATGGTCACATCCTCTACTACCAGGAAAGCTGACTCTCTCGGGAAAAGACGGCGGTGATGCAAAACTCTATCAGGAAAAAGATGTTGACAACGCTCTCAAGCAATTAGCTGAAATTGAGGAGGAAAACAAATGAACAATCGTTATACCATTATTATTCAGTGGTCAGATGAGGATAACTGCTATGTCGTTAGTTTTCCCGAATGGGGAGACTATTGTCATACCCACGGGGATACTTACGAAGACGCATTAAAAAATGCCCGCGAGGTTTTGGAACTTCTCACTGAATCGACCGTAGCTGATGGTAAACCCTTGCCACAGCCGCAATTATTCGGTCAATTTTTACAACACGCATAAGCATCTCTAAACATCATTAATAAAGATTGTCGCCTGTGGATTACAGACTTCTGCGATCGTGTAACTTTGCATGACAGATGTTATTTCATAGGTTATATCTATTCTAGGCAAAATTGGCACGAATTGGGAGATCGATCGCCACTTTTGTTTTAGCCAACCGCAAATAATCAAAAAAGGTATGAAAATTTCCATACCTTCCTAGTGGAGATTATTTTTAAACAAGTGCTGTTGCTTGCTTTGTTTGTTCGAGATACTGCCGATATTTTTCCTCCGAACCGAAGGAGTCAACTGAAACCGTAGCTTTTGGCATCGGTATCAATGGTGTCTGAACAGGGGAGTATTTGCAGTAGCAAACCACGATCATCTCAAATTCATTGTTCTGGATGGCTCTCAGGTATTCTTCTACTCTAATTACTTCCCAGTCGCCTACGCGGTAATGAGTATCAGCACCAGCTATTTGGGTGTCTTTAGATTCTGTCAGAGTTTGGAACTCTAGCGGCCGATAACCAGGTTCGGGAATCGGTGAATTTGATGAATCAAAATACTCTGCCAAAATGTCGGTTAGCCCTCCGGTGTGAGCTAAAAGTCTGTTCTCGGCACCTTCTTCTTCTGTCCAGTCAGCGCGAAAAATAATGTATTTTCTGCCCATTTGTTAATCCTCCTCGTCTTCATCCATGTAGTTAGGAAAACTGGTTTCACCTTCAAATATGCAGGAGTATTTGAGGGTTGAGTCTTTTGTCGGTTTGATTCGTAGCAGTCGCCAGCCGTATTTTTCCTGCATTGCGTAACACCGCCATCGTTCGGTGACGGAGTGGCTTGAGGTGACTTCCTCTGGTTGAGAATTGGTCACAACGATCGTATCTCCATAATGTTCATTTGAATGGTGTCAATGGCAAGGTCATTTAGATTTAGGTTGTTGAGTTCGATAGTCTGGGTGTTGCTGCTTGCGCTCTAAGAGCGTTTTCCGAACGAATGCCAGCACTAAGCTGGGCACACTTCTGAACTCGGAATCAGCCCATTCTTGCAAAACCTCATATTCTTCGGGGTTCACTCGGATGGTGATTACAGGCTTTTTGGAAGGCATTGCTTGTTTGCTCGCATACATTAATACCCATTATCTCTACTCTTTACCTTCAAACACTTGTCCTCGGGTAATACACCTGTCTTCATATAGCTTTAAAAGTTGCTTATGTTAACAGGTGTTACACCTGACATTTAGTATAACACCGCAGCGTTGCGATCGACTCTACAGCTCAAAAACCCAGAATAATTATCAAAAAAGGGGCAACTCGCGTCACCCCTCATCTATTTAACCAGCCGCAAAATTAAACTTCCACAGCAATCTTTTGTTCCGAAGCCTCCGGCGAATTCGCTTCACTTGGCGGCACAACTTGCCAGAACTTCGGCAAATATTCCGACCAATTTGCGAGAATCTTCGCGGCTTTTTTGCTGCCCGTTCGATCGCGCTGCATCTCAATTAACTCCTTCAATTGCGCCTCACCAGCGGCCGTAGAAACCCGCTGCATCTTCACAATCTCTCCGTTGACGTGAGCCGGGAAATTGCCATCTTCATCGAGGAAATAACCCAAGCCGCCAGTCATTCCAGCGCCGACGTTGCGGCCGACTTTTCCTAGGACGACGATCACGCCACCAGTCATGTACTCGCAACAGTGATCGCCTGCACCTTCAATGACTGCTTTCGCCATTGAGTTACGCACCGCAAACCGTTCGCCCGCTTTACCCGCAGCTAACAGGGTTCCGCCCGTCGCGCCGTACAAGCAAGTGTTACCGACGATCGCATTTTCGGCAGCATCATACGTCGCACCAGCGGGCGGTTTGATCGCAATTTCGCCACCGTGCATCCCCTTACCAACGTAGTCGTTAGCTTGGCCAGACAGTACCAGCGTCATCCCCGGTAAATTGAACGCGCCGAAGCTTTGGCCCGCGCTACCTGTGCAGTTGAGGACTATTTCACCAGTAAAGCCTGTGTTGCCGTGTTGCAGCGCGATCGCACCTGATAAACGCGCTCCCACAGTGCGATCGGTATTTACCAATGTTACATTCTTGCTGACAGTGCCGTGATTGCCGATCGCACTTTGAATCTCAACATCCGCCAACAATTCGTCATCCAGCACAGGCCCGTTGGTGTGAATGTCGCCGTGGACTAAGAAAGATCGATCGCCCTTAGTATCCGGTAACTTCGTCAAACAATCCAAATTAATCGCTTGAGTTTTAGTTAGTTTCACCCCATCCCGCATCTTCAGCAAATCCGCGCGGCCGATGATATCTGCGATCGACTTATAACCCAACTTCGCCAACAAACTCCGCACTTCTTCTGCTACGAAATAGAAGAAATTAACCACGTGTTCCGGCGTTCCGGGGAACCGTTTCCGCAAGTGTTCCTGTTGAGTTGTGACGCCCACAGGACAACTATTCATGTGGCAAACGCGAGCCATAATGCAGCCTTCGGCAATCATTGCTACCGTGCCGAAACCGTACTCTTCGCCGCCCATCAAAGCGCCGATAATTACGTCCCAACCAGTTTTGAAGCCGCCGTCAACGCGCAGTAAAACTCGATCGCGCAACTTGTTCTCAATCAGCACTCGGTGAACTTCGGTCAATCCGAGTTCCCACGGAGAACCTGCGTGTTTAATCGAACTAAGTGGAGACGCACCGGTGCCGCCGTCGTGGCCGGAAATTTGAATCACATCAGCATTTGCCTTCGCAACGCCCGCTGCTACAGTGCCGATACCGACTTCCGATACCAACTTCACCGAAACACCCGCTTTCGGATTGATTTGATGCAAGTCAAAAATCAACTGCGCCAAATCCTCGATCGAATAAATGTCGTGGTGAGGAGGAGGCGAAATCAAAGTGACACCCGGTTTCGATCGGCGCAAATAGGCGATGTACTCGCTCACTTTCGGCCCCGGTAATTGACCGCCTTCACCCGGTTTCGCACCTTGTGCGACTTTAATTTCGATTTGTTTGGCGCTCATCAGATACTCAGGAGTTACCCCGAAACGTCCTGAAGCTACCTGTTTGATGGACGAACAGGCTGTATCGCCGTTCTGCAAACCTTTTAAGTGAGGTAGGGTTTGTGAGAAACCGGCCGCGCTCACATCGTTCAGCACATTGTATCGAATCGGGTCTTCGCCGCCTTCGCCGGAGTTGGATTTGCCGCCGATGCGGTTCATTGCAATGGCGAGTGTTTCGTGGGCTTCCGGCGACAAAGCGCCGAGAGACATTCCGCCGGTGGCGAAGCGTTTGACAACATCTGCTACAGATTCGACTTCTTCGATGGGGATGGAAGGGCGATCGCTCGCAAAGTCGAGCAAATCTCGTAAAGCCGTAACCGGGCGGTTTTCTAGCTGTTTTTTGTAAACCTCGTAATGATCGTAAGCCGTTTTTGCTTCAGTGCGAGCGTCCCCGCTCGCGGCGGGAGAGACTTCGGCCCCGTTACCGTTACCGTTAGTATCAGCCTTAAATGTAGCCACAGCCTTGTGCAAAGCCTTGGCCATTTCCGGGCTGTTCATGTGATATTCGCCACCTCGGCGGTACTGCACGAAGCCGAAGTTTTCCAGCTTTTTCTGGAGTAATTCGGGGAAAGCCTGAGAGTGGAAAGACATTACCTCGTTAGCAAGTTCAGCGATACTCAAACCGCCGATTCGAGACACAGTGCCTTTGAATCCCAAATTGAGCAGATCGGCGCCAATGCCGATCGCCTCAAAGATTTGCGCGCCTTGATAGCTAGACAGCAGCGAAATCCCCATTTTCGACATAATCTTCAGCAAGCCGTTTTCTACCGCTGTGCGATATTTAGCTTGAGCCTCAGTGACGGTAATCTTGGGAACTTTGCCATGTTCCATCAAATTTTGAGTTTTGGTGTCAAACCACCAGCCGCGCACGCTTTCCAGTGCTAAATAAGGGCAAACTGCGATCGCGCCGTAACCAATCAAACACGCGAAGTGGTGAGTGCTCCAGCACTGCGCCGTATCCACAACCAGCGAAGTTTGCATCCGCATCCCGACGCTAATTAAGTGGTGGTGAACTGCACCAACTGCTAGCAAGGGGGGAATGTAAGTGCATTCATCACTCAATCCCACAGCAGCAGATTCGCCTTTTTTCTGCGATGGTCGATCGCTCAAGATCAGAATTCTTGCGCCCGATCGAATTGCCTCCACAGCATCTTGACAAAGTTGCTCGACTGCGCTTTGCAAGCCAGCAGGCCCGGAAGTAATTTTGTAAAGAGTTGACAGTTGCTTTGCAGGGAAAGACTTTTGGTCTTTCAAGAAAGACAGTTCACCGTCGTTGAGTACGGGGGAATCAATTTTTAGCAGCTTGGCATTTTCCGGTGTTGCTTGCAGTAAATTGCCGCGCAAACCCATATTCATTGTCAGCGACATCACCATCCCCTCGCGCAGGGGGTCGATCGGCGGATTTGTCACTTGAGCAAACCGCTGTTTGAAATAGTTATAAAGTAACTGAGGCTTTTCTGACAACACAGCTAAGGGAATGTCATCGCCCATGCAGAAAGTCGGTTCTTTTCCAGAACTTGCCATCTCCACAATTACCATATCCAAATCTTCGGCGGTGTAGCCAAAAGCAGTTTGGGTGGCTAACAGGGCTTGCGAGTCGAGGGTTGCGGTTTCGGCAAA
The DNA here is from genome assembly GCF_020737885.1 of Microcoleus sp. PH2017_34_RAT_O_A. Classification (NCBI taxonomy): domain Bacteria; kingdom Bacillati; phylum Cyanobacteriota; class Cyanophyceae; order Oscillatoriales; family Microcoleaceae; genus Microcoleus; species Microcoleus sp. PH2017_34_RAT_O_A. The sequence continues at coordinate 124,161 of NZ_JAEQDD010000017.1, forward strand.
AGGCTGAGGTTGCAAGGTTTCGCGGTGTTGTTTGAGCCATTCGCCGTAGGGGTGGCGCTTCGCAATCCGCTGTTTTAGCTGCCAATTTTTGAGAATTTCCTTGGTTTGCAAGTCCACTGCAATCATTTGTCCGGGCCCCAAGCGGCCTTTTTCGACGATATCTGCTTCGGGAATATCGACAACTCCGGCTTCGGAGGCGACAATTACCAAACCGTCTTTAGTAATGCAGTAGCGGGCTGGACGCAAACCGTTGCGATCGAGCGTAGCACCTACTTGCTTGCCATCGCTAAATACCAACAGCGCCGGGCCATCCCAAGGTTCTTGAATACCGCTGTAATATTCGTAAAAATCGACAATTTCGGGATAGGGAACCAAATCCGGCTGATTTTTGTAGGCTTCGGGCACCATAATTGTCAGCGATTCCAGGGGCGATCGGCCGGAGTGCACCAACATTTCCATCACGTTGTCCAAGTTTGCCGAATCGCTGCTTTCGGAGTTGACAATGGGATTGAAGGTGTCGATGTCGGCTTGACTCCAATTCGGGTGAGATAAATTCGCTTGTCGCGCTTTCATCCAGGTAATATTGCCCAACAGCGTATTAATTTCGCCGTTGTGTCCCAGCAAGCGCATGGGTTGGGCTAGGTGCCAGCGGGGCATGGTGTTGGTGCTGAAGCGGCGGTGATAGACGGCAAAGGCGCTTTTATAAGCGGGATTTTTCAGATCGAGGTAAAATTCTCCGAGTATTGCCGATCGCACCATGCCTTTATAGACGATCGTGCGGGAAGAAAAAGAGCAACTATAAAAGTCTTGGCGGGTGAAGCCTGGGCGATCCGATAGCGAGTGTCCGATCGTGCGGCGGGCGAGAAATAACTGTCTGTCGAGCTCATCTCCGGCTAAGTTTGGTGAACTTACAATGATTTGTTCGATTTGAGGTTGATTTTCCCGTGCTTGCGGGCCCAAAACCGACGGTACAACGGGAACTTTCCGCCATCCCACCACAGTGAAACCGCGTGCTTTCACAACTTCCTCAACCACCTGCCGCGCGGTATTGGCTTGACTTTCATCTTGAGACAGAAACATCATTCCTACCCCGCAGTTTTCCTGTGGTGGAGGCACAATTCCCTGTTCGGCAAACCAAGTATGCAACAATTCCCAAGGAATTGCAGTCATCAAACCTGCGCCGTCGCCAGAATCGGAGTCTGCACTGCAACCGCCGCGATGTTCCAGACAAGTTAAGGCTGGGAGGGCTTTTTGAATAAGTGAGTGCGTAGCTTCGCCGCTTTGATTGGCAATAAACCCCACACCGCAGGCATCTCTTTCTTCCACTAACCAGTTTTGGCCGGCAAATGGAGTTCCTCGCTCAGTTTGATGCACGTTGCTGTTTAGATCGATCGTGTTACCCATGTTGATTGAATGTTATTTCTGTGATTGTGTGGTTGATTTGTTTTTATAGCTCGGAGAGAGAATGCTGCCGAGCGGTGGGAGTCTAGTAAATCTTAAAACAGCACATAGCAAGCTGATTCGATAAAAATTTACGTAGATGCTTCCTGTACGTAACGCGGAAACCCTGTTTGGAGATTTTAAATTATCTCGATCGAATCGCTTCGGAGATCTCTGGCAGAATACGCTGCTGTTAACAAGCAGCGATCCTTTGAGGAATTGCTACCCAGCAACTAGATATATTGGGGGCGATCGAGTTTTTTGCGTGTTTTTTCCTGAGTCCGCTCGATCGCCTTGCAGCGAACATCAGTAAATAGTAACTTTAGCTTTATTTTGTTCACTGCGGTGTTTAGTTGCTTTCGTCAGCGCCCCAGACATAAAAGACACCTGCTCGCGGGCGTGAGTAGGTGCAAGTAGTGTTGTAGCAGCGAGGCTCACAACTAATTAAACCCTGCCTTAATATTATGCAACTAACTACAGCCAACTACACAGCCAAAGAAATTAAGATTATTCAATAAAATTAGATTTTTTTACCGTTGTGCTGTATTGCAGGCATTTTTGAAGGTTAATGGTTTTAGGTTTCCAGAATAAAAAAATGCACATTAGACAAAAACGGCTAGTAGCAGCTAACAGAAGGCGATCGAGTGTTTGGCCCTGGATATTGTCAGTGTCGATTTCGCCCGTACTGGCGACGATCCTTCTGTACTCAGTCTGGAATCAACCTGCAACAGCCCAAGAGAGTCGGAGTGGCACAGGCATCTTGCCTGTGGCCTCTGGGGGCATCTTGCCTGTGACTGAGGGCGGGCTAGAAGCCCACCCCACAAAGAAAGGCTTGATAAATGGTGACACAGGCATCTTGCCTGTGGCCTCTGGGGGCATCTTGCCTGTGGCCTCTGGGGGCGGGCAAGATGCCCACCCCACAAAGAAAGGCTTGATAAATAGTGGCACAGGCATCTTGCCTGTGGCCTCTGGGGGCGGGCAAGATGCCCACCCCACAAATAGCTTGATGGATAGTGGCACAGGCATCTTGCCTGTGGCCAAAAATAGTGCAAAGTCTGAGTTAAAACTAATGACTCAATCTATACCACCAGTTGCCACAATCAAACAAGGCCGCCAAGTCTCTCTCAACGGCCGGATTCTGCCCTTAGCTTGGACTCAGCAGCCAACAAATAACACTTCTACTAATTTCAGAACTTGGATTGCGGATGTTGGCTTAATGCAATCTGCCGGAGTCGATTTGCTGTCCACCGCCGACAGTACCAAACAACCTGTACAGTGGTTTTCCGTATCTTTAAGTAATGCTCAAAGTTTGACAGTGCGATCGACTGGTGCGTATCGTTACTTAGATATTACCGATTTTGCTAAACTTGCCGGCTGGCAAATATCGATCGACAATAATCTCCTAAAAATCACCACTCAACCTGCGAATGTCACCGGAATTCGGCAAGCAGCCAGAGAAACGGGCGATCGCATTGTTCTAGATCTCGATCGCGCCGCCCCGTGGCAAGTTAACTTTGTGGATACACCCAGCCCATCACCAACAGACGACCCCACAAAACCCGCTATCCCTTTGCAGGTCAGCCCCGTAACACCAAACCTCGAAACACCAGACGACCCGACAAAACCAGCATTCTCGCAGCCGCTAGCACCCATACAGGCGATCGCCAGTCAAGAATGGTCGATCGCGATCGATGCCAAAGTCGATCGCACTTTGGGCGATCGCATTTTTGCAACCAGTCAGCAATTGCGATCGCTAAAAATCGAACCTGCGGGGAATCAAACCAGAATCAAAGTACAAATTCCCTTAGGTTGGCGGCCGCAAGTTTTCAGTTTAGGAAATCCCCATCGATTAGTAATCGACATTCGCCCCGACTCGTTAGTAGAAAAAGACATTGCTTGGGCGGCGGGAGTTCGATGGAGACAACAGTATCAAAATTTAGGAACAGCGCGTTTCCCGGTATATTCCTTAGAAGTGAATCCGCGTCAATCCGGCATCAAAATTCGACCGTTGTTGAGCAATCCGCCGACAGAGAAAGGTAGTGCACCTTTATTACAAACAGCGGAACTTTCGGGAACGGCTGCTGCAATTAATGCCGGATTTTTCAATCGCATCAATCGACTAGCTTTAGGTGCGATTCGGCGGGATACTAAATGGCTTTCCGGGCCGATATTGAATCGCGGGGCGATCGCTTGGAACGATCGAGGCGAATTTGCGATCGATCGTTTGACTTTGCAAGAAACTTTGATAACTTCTGCGAATCAACGTTTATCTATTTCCCAGTTAAATAGTGCCTACGTGGAATCTGGAATCGGTCGTTACAATCCCGATTGGGGAGGGACTTATACTCCGTTTTCCGACGATGAAATAGTTGTCACAGTTGCGGGCGATAGAGTTGTCAGTCAATCCCCCGGAGGTGCCACGGGAAAAACCAATTTTCCAATTCCAGGGAACGGTTATATTTTAGCTTTGCGTTCCGATTTGTCTCCTGCATCCCAATTGCTAGCAGGAAATTTATTGCGTTTAGAAACTAACACAATTCCGGCTAATTTCAACCGCTTTCCCTACATTCTCGGTGGCGGGCCGGTGTTGGTACAAAACAGTCGAGTGGCTGTGGATGCGAAGGCGGAAGGCTTTAGCGATGCCTATGTTCGACAGACGGCGATTCGGAGTGCGATCGGGCGAACTGCTGCGGGGAATTTGCTAATTGTAGCGGTGCACAATCGCGCGGGCGGGGCCGGCCCAAATTTCGCGGAACTGGCGCAGATATTGCAGCAAATGGGTGCTGTGGAGGCTTTAAACTTGGATGGGGGAAGTTCGACAAGTTTGTATTTGGGAGGCAGTTTGCTCGATCGCCCGCCGTCTACTGCTGCGAGAGTCCATAATGCGATCGGCATTTTCATCCAACCATAAATCAATCAAAAAAAGGTTCGATCGTTCGGACTTCATATCAAATCCGGTAGCATGGGAATTGTTAATCTCTCTATTCTCTCTGTGTCCTCTGCGTTCTCTGCGGTTAAATCATTCCGATGCAACCGGAAACGATATCAGTCCTTCTTTCTGAGGACTCAAGTCCTGACTGCAAACTTAATTGGCGATCGCACCAACAAACCTTCGCAAAGTGGTAGCATAGCGATCGCCAGCGACCTCCATTAAATCGTTGTGTCCGGCGCGATCGACCCAAAAATTAAGTTTCGGCTGCTTAGCAGCCGCAAAAAGCTGCTCTGGGTGCCAAAACGGCACCACCCGATCTGCCTTACCGTGAATTACTAAAACGGGCGATCGTACTTTACCAATTTTATCAACATTCACAAACTTATCAAACGGGAAAAGCGGAATCCGCGTCAACACCCGAAAAACCGAAACAAACGAACTTTCAACCACCAAACCGCCCACAGATTGCCGCGCAGCCAAATCAACAGCAGGCCCGCCACCAACAGAACGTCCGTACAGAATAATCTGCTTAGGCGGAACTCGCAACTGTTCGGTTAAATAACCGTAAGCCGCCGAACTATCGCGATAAACATTATACTCAGAAGGCTTTCCCTGACTCGTACCGTAACCTTGATAATCGTAAGCAAATACAGCAAACCCGCTATCTCGAATCTCTCGCAAAACCGACCAAATATATCCCAAATCCTCTGCATTGCCGTGACTGTAAAGTATGGTATATTGGGCTTGGGGGTTCGGAAAATGAACAGCAGAAATTTTCAGACCATTAGCTGAGCTAAGTTTAATGATTTCGCTGGTATCCTGGTAGCCAGCAGCGGGAGGTTGAAAAATCAACCTGTCTGAAAAAAAGACTGCGTAAAGACACAGAAAAGCGTAGATAAAAATTATAGAGCTAAAGACTCGTTGGACAGAGAATTCCCCGAAAAGTAAAAGGTTCATATTTTTTTTATTCCAATTTGCCATAACTCAATGCCCATAATTTAATAAGATTTAATTGAGACTTTGTTCATTGCGAGAAAAAACATGGCACTACAATACCCCGATGACCTAAAATACCTAGACACTCACGAATACATCCGACTCGAAGGGGAAATAGCCACGATCGGCATCAGTTCCTTTGCAGTTGACCAACTCGGTGATATTGTGTTTCTAGATTTGCCTGAAGTCGGTGCAGGGTTGGAAAAGGGCGAACCATTCGGTACAGTCGAGTCAGTGAAAGCAGTTGAAGACTTGAAAGCGCCTGTGACTGGTACAGTCGTAGAACGCAATGATGACATTATAGAGTCTCCCGAAAACTTGGCAGAAGATCCCTACGGCGCTGGCTGGTTTCTGAAAGTGCGCGTTGACAACGCTAGCGATGCGGATGATGCTTTGTCGGTTCAAGACTATCGCAAAATGGTAGAAGGGGAGTAGGGCATGGGGCAAACAGGGCATGGGGCATGGGCCAAACAGGGCATGGGGTTTGAAACTGTAACTTAATTTATGGACAAAGCTACCCATACTTGACTATTTGGGTAGCTTTTTGAGCAAATTGTGGCCGCGCGAGACTATTTGCCCCTGGTTCAATTTGTTTTTGCCTCCGTGCCATTGGATGACAGATGTGGGCGTCTTGCGTCAGAGAAATCTGCATTTGGACTGATTATAATTTTTTACCTGCCA
>NZ_JAEQDD010000160.1:0-8514 GCF_020737885.1 Microcoleus sp. PH2017_34_RAT_O_A
TGTAAGGCTAACACTGCATAATTTCAGCCCAAAAGCGTTTGGCTTCCAAGTTTTCACAACTGATAAAAAAATCCGACCCACATCTGCGGAATGTGGGTTACAATCTTTGAAGGCTTCTTCAAGTTCAACCCAACGCTTTGGGGATATAGGGCCATGACTGGTAACTGCTTCAATCAAAAACAGCCATTCTCGGTCTTCGTCATACACTACAATATCTGGCAATTTGTCATGTGACATTGGGGGGACACCCAATGATTCCAGGTATTCGGCTTCTAAGAACATCAGCTTTCCGCCTTCTTTTCGACTGCTAGCGGTATCACCAATGTATAACAATCGACCGCCAGCACCGATGAAGCGCGAACAGAATTCGTGAACAATGTCGGCGTGAAGCTGATTATGCTTACCAGGTGACAGTGTGATGGTTTCACCGCTTGGTAAGCTAATTGGAATTTTGTGCAGATCGAGAGCGCGTTCATATTGTGCCTTCAATTCAGGCACCGCATCCTTGTAATCTTGAACTTTCCCCAACCAGCCGCCGTGTGGGTATTCCGCCAGAATCTCCAACATTGACTGATTCAATGAATAGTTATTGTCTTTGCTGTTGGTTGCTCGCGTGGGGTCATCTCGGTTTCGATCGACAATACGGGCTTGCTCGAATTGATGAAGTGTTTGTCTTCTGATGGTTTCGCGACTGTTCGGCTTATAGTCCATTCCATATTCATTACGGATGAATTCCATGATGTTCACGGTTGGCAAAAGCGGTGCTGTTGATGAACTCCAGTCATCTAAAGGTTTTATATTAGCCAGTGCCAAAAAGACCCATGCCGATCGATCGTTACACTGTGCTTTGGGCAGCCCCAAGGCAGTCAATAATGCTTTTGCTTCATTTAGTTTTTCTTGTTGTTGTGCCGTAAATTCCAAATTTCCCCCCTTATATTGAAGCTACTACACCAAGAACTCGATTCACGATCGAATCAATTTTAGCCGTTTCAAAAAGTTTAAGCTTGTGTACTTGATCACCAATTTTCTTCACTTGGTCACGAGATGGAAATTTCATTACCCTGATTTCAGTAGCATTAACTTGTGTATTCCCCGAAATGCACCTGAAATAATTATCCATGAATGATGAATTAAAGATAGTCGCAAGACCATAGGCTTCAATATTGGATAATTCACCACCTAATACACCGATATAATTAGTCTTGTTACCAAAGCCAATCAATTCACAATCGTGCATATTGGCAAGGTGAACGCTAGCAACTAAGCGCCGTTTTTCGTCTTTGGATGAAAAACGTTTTAGCAACACATAAGTACCATTTTTCATCGTATGTTTGTCATGCTCTTCATTAAGCCTGAAGGCTACATCTTTCTTGTGATTACCTATCCAAGTTGCAGTTAATGGTGTCACATTATGTGGACGGTAAAGCGGAACTGTATTTTCAGCACTCGTGTCTTCAGTGATGTATTGGCGGGCACGATGTTCGACCACACGACCAGTCGAAATAAAATATCCAGCACCTTCAAAAGTGGTTTTTAAAGTTTCAGCTTGCTTCAAAATACTAGCCGCAGAAGCTGATTCAGGAATTCTAATTAGTCTTTGATCGTTTGAAGGATCGACAATTAAATGAACCGGATATTGTTTTTCCTCAGCATTGTTGATGCTGGCATCGCAGTCACTCGATCTAACTGTTATGGTGTCGGCATTACTGCCTTTAACGAAGTAGCAAATAATGTTTTCTTGAAGCACTGTTGAGTCATCATTGTTAAACACCTTGTCTCGGTGTTTGAAAATATGAATTAATCTCAGTGCTGATTCAGTTAGCAAGTATTCACGAAAACCCTTGAAATATAGTCCATTTGTGAAGCTGCGAGGTGTTATCGTTACCATTTGACCGCCAGCCTTCATGCAAGCCATTACAACTGCCATGAACGAAGCATATATATTCGGATCGCCGTGATACAAATCGGCTACCGCTCTGGCATAAGGTGAATCTTTCGCACTATATTTAAAGTATGGCGGGTTGATTACTGATATATCAAAGGGCTGAAAAGTTTTTTCTTTATCTGGTCTAGCAATTATAAAGTCTTCACAGCAAATTTCGTAAGTAAATGTTCCTAGTTGTTCGCAAAACAAACACTGAACGATATTCAGCGTCTGTTTAAGGCTGGCAACTGCCTCGGAATCTAGTTCATATAGTACAGCATGAACGGCCTTACAACCCATACTCAAGCAATAGAAAGCAGTAGATGCGGCTAATATACCAGTTCCTGCGCCAGCATCAAGTATGCGAATAGTCTTACTTTTGGGCTTGACAATCAGAGATGCCATGTAATCGGACACGACGAATCCTGTGAAGAACTGCCCTAATATCTTCCTGCTTTCTAATGATTTAGATCTGAGAAATGCACTTTGAAGGCTAATAATATCGTCTTTTGGATCAATAAGTGCTTGCCGATTCAACTATTTTCACCCTTGCCTATAAGTTTTATAAGCATTATCTCTTATTTGACTCAATTTATTTAGGATCTTGTGTAGCTAACTAGTTATTAGACGGAAACTTTCCCTATAATACACCAAAATAGAGTGATAGACGGAAAAATTTCCGCCCAAAGCCTAATGTCCTGCTATGACTTTCCGTATGTCATCCTAGATCGGCGTGATATACAGAAACTTTCCAGATATCACCCCAAATCGGGATATTAAACGGCTCTCCTGGGTATTCGGTAAGTGAAGCCTATATGACTCCTGACGACTCCTGGCATGAGTTTCAATACTTGTACCGGGGAAATTTTGTAGATTGAGATACAATTTGCACCATAAAGCCAGGAGCCCTTTTGCTTCCAGTAAGCGTAATGCTCGATTGGATAGGCATAAACGGCTTTCTCGGCACCACCATGAACGGTCAAATCTGCCTGCTTGTCGCCATCTAAATTGAGCGATCGCATCATCACTCGTCCTGCCACTGGCTGCTTGAAAATACCAGTCGTGACCTGTTTTCGCTTCCAGGTGACTTCGCGTGGCAATCCAACACAAACGGAAATTAGTTTCATCAGGGAACCCCTTCGATGATTACTTCCTGAAACTCTAACGCAGTTTTCTGATTTTGGCATACGCTTTTTGAAATTGAGAAACCCACCTATTTAGGTAGGCAAAAAACCAACAATAGTGGAGTAAGAAAATCATCATCTAGTGTAGTAATGATTGGAAAGATGCTCTGTAAAGTGGAAGTTATCCCAATCTGCTGCAATAGCAATTGCGACTCTTATCTCATGGCTTTATCCCCCAACCCCGATCGATTAACACCGCCAGTGAGTAGCCGAGATCGTTGTCAAGGCAGCACCACCGCCAAAGTAACGCTGGTACAGTATGGCGACTATCAATGTCCGATCTGTCAATCAGCGCATGGCATCATCCCCTCGATTCAAGCACAGATGGGCGATCGCCTGCGGTTTGTATTTCGGCATTTTCCGCAGTCGCAGATTCATCCCGAAGCTTACCATGCGGCTGAAGCTACCGAAGCTGCTGCCGCACAAAATAAGTTTTGGGAAATGCACGCTTGCTTATTCGAGCATCCATCTCAACTTGCTGATAGTAATCTAGTCGAATATGCGATCGCGCTCGATCTGGATGTCGATCAGTTTTTACAAGAAATGTCTACCGATCGACATGTGGCACGGGTACAAGCGGATCTTGATAGTGGTATCGACAGCGGTGTGATCTCAACACCCACATTTTTTATCAACGGGGTGAAATACAATGGCGATCGCAGTTTAGAGACACTGCGAGATGCTGTTTTGCAAGCCGATCGTCAATGAGGAGAAATTAGATTAATCGATCTGGTTCACATCCAGGTAACGATTGTGATTAGTCATTATTATCCATCGCAAAAGTGCGTCGCTTGTCGAATCTTTGTGTTCTTCGCTAAAATTGTTCTTAGCATGGAATATGCTATATTAAACCTGTTTACCTTGACAGATTAGGCTCTCTAACATTAGGAAAGCTTTCAAAATTGCGCCGTACCCAATCCATCCCCACTTCATTATTGAGTTTAATTTTCTGAGGCGTATCAGGATAAATTTTCCCTAAAATATCCGCATCTTGATCCACAACAACTTTGCCAAAATTGAGATACATTCCCCCCAATAGCTTAAAGATAGGATGCTTTGCTTGACCGAACAGCAAAATATAAGTTCGCGTCCGATTCTCGGCTTCTGGTACGAATATATGACACTGTGCAGCTTTGCCGAATGGCATTTCTCCATGAAAAATTATTAGGCATGGGAAATGATTTTCTAAATGAGCTTTAAAGGTGCTGGGTAGTAACAACAAATCTGGCTTTCTGAGCTTTTCTGCCAAACTGTAAGGCGCGGTAGGCATATCATAAAACGCATGGGATTTATGTCCTTCATCGATGAATTGATGAAATTCGACATCGGTAATCCTAAACAAGTCTCGGTGAGTGCCGTTTTGGTGATTGTAGTCGTGCATATTCAGCAGCATCGTCAGCAAATCTGTCTCGATACTGCGATCGGCAGTATGCCCGATAAAGTAGTAAGTTTCGGCGATTTCCTGGAGCACATTGGGAATTGGAACTTGTGGCTCGTATCCGCCATAAGACCAAATGAAGTCACCTTGAATAATCAAATCTAACGGTTTTAGTAAGGGCAATGTTTTCTGCTTCGATCCGGGCAATACAGTGCAGCCGCCCGCATCAAATTTCAGGGCATGGAAGGGGCAGACGACACCGCTTGTGCGATCGCCCTCAGCTTCGCACCATCCTTCCGACAGCATTGCTCCCATATGCGGGCAAGCGTTGGGCAAGGCATTGATGCTTCCATCAGGATCTTTCCACATTACATAATCGCTGCCATACAAGGAAATTTTGCGAGGCTGGTTCGGTGTCAGCATCGACTTATGTGCCAACAACCAAGGCGCACCGGGAAGCATAGACTGCATGGTGTTCTCCTTTAGACCTAAAATTGTGAGAGATTTGTCGCTTTTCTAGAATATGACAAAAGATTCGCATTCGTCAAGCAGTTTGCGCCGTCAACCGAAACAGCAGCGTGGTAAAGAAAGAGTCGAAAAAATCTTGGATGCAGCAGCAGCAGTGTTTGATGAGGTGGGCTATTCCGAGGCGACGACTCATCTAATTGCAGCAAAAGCAGGGACAGCCATTGGTTCTCTGTATCAGTTTTTTCCTGATAAAGCTGCCATTTTTAATGCAATGGAACTGCGTCATGCCGATCGCGTTAAGGCGATGTGGGCCCAGACGAACACACCAGAAATCGTTCTGTCACCGCTGCGTGAAATGATTCACACCCTCGTGACTGCTGTTGCAGAGATGTTTGAACAGCCTGTATCGCGGGTGGTATTCGTGCAGTTTTATATAGCGCCGGAGATTTTCCAGTCGATCGATGAAAGTATGACTCAGGAGGCGATCGACTTTATGGCGAGTCTTTTGCAGCAGAGAAATCCCAGCTTGCCGGAGGTGCAATGCAGCCTGTTCGCGGAGGTTTGCGTTCACAGCAGCAATGCCGTCATTCTCTCGGCACTTCGCAACCCGGATTTACAGCATCGCCAACAACTGGTACAGCAGATTGAGGATTTGTTGGTGTCGTATTTAGAGCCATATGTCGGGGAAAGTCGGTTGAGCCATGTAATGAAAGTAATGAAATGTCCTCATTGTCGATCGCAGCAATTGTCCAAAAATGGGTATCGACGGGGGAAGCAGTGCTATCGCTGTAAGGAATGTGGCAAACAGTTTGTCGAGAATTCAGTGCGTTGAATCGGACACAATCTGAGTTGTAGTTTTCCATACTCGATCGCAATATCCAACACTTCAAAATTACATGATTTGTCGATCGCTCTTCTATTCGGTACGAGATATTCTTGTCTGTAGCCCGATCGCTCTTGAGAGAGAGTGCGATGCTTTTTGTTTGGGCGATCGCCAAGTTGTACTATACTGTCCTCTGTCTAAGACGACTAAAACCCAGAAAGGGTATATCATAACCTTAAATCAGATCATTTCTTCCCAGATATGTTCTACTGCTCGAATCCAAGGTGCTCTCATCCTTTCAATCCCGACAAATCTAAATTTTGTCAAAGTTGCGGCCAGCCCGACCTCACGCCTCTATTCAGAAACCGCTACCGCGTGATTCGACTGTTGGGGGAGGGGGGATTTGGCAGAACTTATGAAGCGGTAGATATCGATCGCATGGACGATCCCTGCGTCATCAAGCAGTTTATGCCCCAAGTTCAGGGAACATCAGCACTTGAAAAGGCTACAGAACTGTTTAAGCAAGAAGCGAAACGACTTTACGAACTCGGCGAACATCCCCAAATTCCTCGATTAATTGCTTATTTTGAACAAGACAAGCGACTTTATTTAGTACAAGAATTGATTGAGGGGCAAAATTTACTGGCTGAATTAACTCAGCAGGGAGTTTTTAGCGAAGAAAAAATTTGGCAGTTGCTGGCAGATATTTTGCCGATTCTGAAATTTGTGCACGATCGCAATGTCATTCACCGAGACATCAAACTTGAGAATATCATCCGCCGCCGCACCTCCCCCAATCCATCTCTAAATGCGGCAAATTTTAGCAATTCCGCTTTTCGGAGGGGAGCACGGCGAGAGTTAGTTTTAATTGATTTCGGCGTTTCAAAACAAGTGACTGGCTCGCTGATGAGCCAAGTAGGTACGACGGTAGGAACGCCCGGATATTCGCCGGTAGAACAAATGCGAGGTCAAGTTTTCCCCGGAAGCGATTTGTACAGTTTGGGGATAACTTGCCTGAGGCTGCTAACTCAATGTTTGCCAAAAATTGACGGTTCCGATGACCTTTACGATCCGATAAATGGCGGCTGGATTTGGAGAGAAAGGTTGCCCGCAGGTACAAAAATCAGCAGCGAGTTGGCAACAATTTTAGATAAATTAATTCAAGATTATCTCAAAAACAGATATCAATCTGCTGATGAAGTCATCAAAGCTTTAAATCTCTATTCTTTACCTCCCCAACCCCATTTTGGTAAGGGCGGACAACTTACGTTAAATTCTTCTCAGACCAAGGCAGCCCTACCTCCCCTCAATGCTTATCTAACCGAGGGAGGAAAGCTTGCTATCAATACCCCGATCAATCACAGCGCCCAAATCAACAGCAATATCTCTGTGAATTCAAGGGTAAAATCTAACACAAATCCGCCTCACAACCAGGGAACACCAAAGATTTCTGCTGTTAAAAGCAGTTTTGAATTTCAGGTGGTGACAGTAGACAATCGCGGGCAGCAAACTGATGTTAAAAGTGGCAAAACACATTTTTTTGAAGAACATCTCGGCCGCAATACAATCATGGAAATGGTATCTGTTCCTGGCGGTACTTTCCTGATGGGTACCCCAAAAGATCGGGGTGACAGTGACGAAAAACCGCAGCACTCAGTAACATTAGCACCTTTTTGTATTGGCAAATTTCCAGTCACTCAGGCACAGTGGGCAGCCGTTGCAGCGCTACCGGAAATTAAAATATATCTCAATCCCGATGCTGCCCGTTTTAAAGGTGTAAATCGACCGATAGAAAATATATCTTGGTATGAAGCGATGGAGTTTTGTGCTAGACTTTCTCGCAAAACTGGTAAGCATTATCGCTTGCCTAGCGAGGCCCAATGGGAATATGCTTGTCGGGGGGAAACTTCGGGGCCGTTTCACTTTGGGGAAACGATTACTAGCGAGTTAGCAAATTACAACGGAAATTCTAATTACGCTGATGCGCCGAAGGGAGTTTATCGCTTTCAAACTACAGATGTTGGTAGTTTTAAACCCAATGCTTTCGGATTGTATGATTTGCACGGAAATGTGTGGGAATGGTGCGCGGATGCTTGGCACAATAATTACAACGGTGCGCCTGTTGATGGCAGTGTTTGGGAGTCGGGCGGCGACTTTTCGCTGAGGTTGTTGCGGGGGGGTTCTTGGAACGATCATCCTCCGAATTGTCGCAGCGCGTGCCGCCTCAGATATCAGCCTGATTGTAAGGCTAGTATTGTGGGTTTTCGAGTGGTTGTTCCTGTGGTTTGATTTGTAGTCAGTTGTTAGTTGTTATATCAATTTTTTATGAGGCTGCTCCCGAATCTGATCCCCCCTAACCCCCCTTAATAAGCAGGGCGGTTTTATTATCGTCAGACAAATTAGGTACGTAGTTGCGCTTCAGCGCTCTTTATAATATTAGGAAAGAGCGCAAAGATCGCAACTACGTAGGGCTTGCTGAATAAGCCTAAAACCCTTACCTGAAAAGGCTTTGACTCGCGTTCGGCGCTGGTAATGTGTAAGACTATGAGGTAAAATCAGTCAAAAGCCATGCACAGCATCACTTTCGTTCATGTACCGAAAACTTGACTAGGGCCCCAAAAGCAGTGTCCAACTTTGACCTTCACGGACAAGGACAATTATCAGAGAATAATCGTTGGGTAATCATGGCAAAAATAATTCCATGGTCAGAATTTTTGTTGATGAATATGCCCAAAAA
>NZ_JAEQDD010000161.1:0-8492 GCF_020737885.1 Microcoleus sp. PH2017_34_RAT_O_A
CCCCGCGCCAATTAGCCCAACCCAGAACGCAGATCCGAGAAATGCAGCCAAACCCATTGAAAAGCGATCGCTCGTGGGACGCACTTTTAAAATTGCTAACGCTGCAATTCCTAGAGAAGCCGCCGCAAAAAAAGACATTGCACAGTGAAGTTTAGCGTGGGGAAGCCATGCTGGGTTATTCATATGCCCGTTTGCCAATAAAACTGCATCCACTCCAATTGGGATGATCAGCGTTGACAGTGCAGCAGCACTCAGCAGCCCCTTGGCAAATTGTGGTTGAGCCATAATGAGTTTTTCTCATGTAGATTGCATTCAACTAGGCAACATCGTCGCCATCATCTTTTCGAGTGCTTTTGGATCTTTGAGTAATTGCGCTGCCATCTCTATTTTGTCACGCTTCCCAGTGTTAGAAATACTGGGAAGTTCAGTTTCTTTGCGTACTGATTCTTGCTTCAATGAATCCTTTAAGCCTTCGCCAGTTGGCTTTAGCAACTTTCCATTGAACGATTAAATGCAGCGCGATGAATGCTAGGAATGTGTAGGAAAGCCAGAAATGAAGTGCCCGACCGAGTTCAACCATCTTCGCATCCTGCGGAAATACATCGGGTAGCACTAATCCAAAAAACTTGACCCCGTTGGCTCGAAAGGAATTAGAAAGAAGAAACCCTGCGATCGGGACTGCCCACATAAAGATATACATCAGCGTATGCAACGCAAAATTCTTGAGCCATTGCAGAGAAAACTTAGGCTGCCGTTTCGTGTACTTCTTCCACACCACCTGGAGCAAGGTGAGGATGCGCCAAGTCAGAAGTGCCATCGTCAATACCCCGATCGATTTATGAAAGTCGTAGAGAATGTCTCGAAAGTCATTTCTGGGCATCTGTGACATAAACGTACCGACAACAAACAAAACCAGATAACAGCTTGCCATCCACCAGTGAACTGACATCAACCGTTGGAAAGCAGAGTTGAGCCTGGGCTTCTTAGGTACAGTCTGCAATGAACTCATAGCGGGTTTCTCCCTTAATTTCGCCTCATTATGATCGGTTCCCGTTGAAGATGATTAACTGGGCAGCATCGTTGCCATCATCTTTTCGAGTGCTTTTGGATCTTTAAGCAACTGTGCTGCCATCTCTTTGGCTTGTTCTCCAGGATAGACATCTTCAACTTCATCGATCACGGCTTGCAAGGCTTCTTGAGCAACAACTTTTGGAGACACTTTCGGTGGTGGAAAGTTTCTACTTACTTCTGTATCGACCGTCCCAGGCATCACACCGACAACCAACGTACCTTGCGCTGCCAACTCAGCACGAACACCCTGAGTCATTAATATTGCCGCAGCCTTAGAAGCACAGTAGGACGCATTCATGGGAAAGTTAACTTTTCCGAGAATACTGAGCATGTTGACGATCGCTCCACCGCCATTGTCCTTTAACACTGGAGCAAAAGCGCGACACATCGCGAGCGTACCAAAGTAGTTCACTTCCATCTCGGCTCTAGCACTAGAAAAGTCAGTCGCAGAAATAAAACCCTTGAGCAAACCGATTCCAGCATTATTAATCAAAAGAGTGACATCCCGGTAGGTTGCTGCTGCGGTGGTTACGGACTGTTCATCCGTAATGTCTAACGAAATTGGAATAATCCGCTCTGGATCAATCGCAACGATGTTAGTCAGAGAATTTAGGTTCCTCGCCCCTGCATAAATCCGAGAAACACCTGCTGTTCGCAATGCTTCCACATAATATCGACCAATGCCACCATTTGCTCCTGTTACAAGAGCGATTGAATTTGTAACGTCCATGATTTCTCCTAGAATGATTAAATGCCTACAAAATACTACCGTTCATTTGAATGGTCTATTCGTTCACCCATCGCGAATTATCCGAAACCAATTATTCAAGCACGTCTGCGATGTCATGCAATATCAATATCAATTAAGGGCGGGAGGCGAAAGTTTTGGTGCAAGTTCTGGAGCGGGCAACATGGGTAAAGGTTCTTCAGAGGTTTGCATATCTAGATTCTGTGTGTAAATCACTTGATAGAGTTGGGGTTCTGCCTTAACAACAAGCCCTTGAAGACGCTTTAAATGATCGGCAAACTCAGGGCTATTTCGCATCGCGACATAATCTTCTACCGATGCAAAATTAGCGTAGTTTGCAGCTCGTGTCCGATCAAGGCTAATGTGCAGATTGGCTGTATAACTGCCTGGGAATTGACCTTTCAATCTCTTGTACTCGGCAACTTGAGTAGAAACAAACTGCTCAGTTTTTTCAGGATCTAGTGTAAATATGTTGATGAGAACAATTCCATCGCCAACTCGGATAGGGTTGACCGGGAATCCATTTTCTAGTTGCAGGTTATCCATGAATCCATTCCTTTAATTTGGGTTTGAGTTAGTTGATTTATGGGCTAAATGCTTTGCATCAGGAGGATAAAGCCAGAGCTTAAACAATCGCGTTACCTGAGGCATAATGACCCAAGTCATCAACGGCATCATGATGGCAATGCTTACAAGTGTTGCTAGCCAAGCAGGGAGTCCATTTGTGATTGGTTTCAGCAGAATCGGCATCAGAGAAATGACTGGATAGATACCGATCGCGCTAACAATCGCAGTTTTCCATTTAGGGGGTGGAAGTGCATTCGGCACTTCAGGCAGAACGAACCAGGCTTCTAAACCATTAACCCGCAAAACTTTTGGATCGCCGATAGTGAGTGCATCTGCCCTAGCAATCCAGCCCTGACAAATGGGAGATTCTTCCCACTCTTGCAAATGAACAACGGTGTCGAAGCGCAGGATCAGTTGCCATGCACCACGCTTCGTTGTGGGATATAAAACTTCACCTCCTGCATAGCCCGGAAAGGTACTAGCTGCAAGAATGACACCTCGCACTGCCTCTTCAAATACAGATTCAAATCCCGGCTTAACGTGCCGAGTAATCGCCACAACTCCAGCAGGAGACTTTACCACTGTCAAAATTTCCCCATCCAAGCGCCATGAACTAAAATGTAAGTGCTTGTTATTAGATATCTTCCCTCCGTGTTTCGCATTTAAGATAAGCCAACCCAAATCGTTTTATTTTGGAAGTAAAATGATAAAGTTTATTTTCCGCCTTACCTCAATACGAAACCAAGCTTAGCAAAGATTTCTGCCGAGTCAAAATCTTGTTAGAAAAATCCAGATTAATCATTGATTCTTGCCCCATTTATTAGAATCTTGCTATGAGGCTGGACATCAAAAGTGTTTCGGCACAATCAGCTCATTAAATTGGTTTTGACATCGCCTTGACGATTTTAGTGACTAAGCTACGTGGCGTGAAGCGCAGACTTTGAACCATCAGCCAGTTTACAATGCCTGGGATGTACACCCTCTGACCACGTTGCATGGCTCGATAGCCTAGAGCAGCTACCTCCTCTGCGATCGGGAGATTCTTGTTTTTGACGAGCGCCGAGGCGTGCATATCGGCTTTGTCTTGGAAACCAGAAGCCGTCGGCCCGGGACAGAGCGCCGTCACGGTGACACCTGTCCCCTCAAGCTCAGCGGCAATTGCTTCTGAGAAACTCAGGACAAATGCCTTGGTGGCGTAATACACAGCCATGTATGGGCCAGGTTGAAATGCAGCGGTTGAGGCAGTATTAATAATCTTGCCGTTGGTAGCCAGGAGGTCAGGCATGAAGAGCTTCGTCAATACGACGATCGTGTTCATATTGATCTGCATCATTGCCAGTTCCGATTGTAGAGTCGAGTCTTTGAACTCGCCAAAGGTGCCATAGCCTGCATTGTTCGCTAGTGCGCTCAGCATGAAGCCACTGTTCTTGATCTCCTTGTACAAGTTGGCGGCTCCTTCATGGGATTCCAAGTCGGCGGCGATGACAGTTGCGGTGATGTTGTATCGTTCTTTCAGATAGGCAGCTTGAGACTCCATTTTGCTGAAACTGCGCGCCGCCAGAATCACGTCATAACCGTCTTGAGCAAAGTTCTCGGCGAGTGCTTTTCCAATCCCTGATGAAGCGCCTGTAATCAGGGCTATTTTGTGGTTACTACGCATAAAAAATATCCTTGGTCGTAAACGACAGACAAATGGCAACCAATCCAAAAATCACGAGAGAAACCCTGAAACTAACTGATTGAATTTTTGAGGATGCTCAATCGAACTCCAATGACCACACTCTTCAATAATTTCCAACCGAGCATTTGGAATGATTTTAGCGGCATTCTGAGCATGGGTTACAGGAACCATCGGGTCTTGTCTACCCCAAACAATTAGGGTCGGAGCCACAATAGTCCCTAATCTTTCAGTAATCGACTGGTGAAATTGTCCCCAGATGTTGAAGTTTGAACGACCGACGTTTAATGTTGCTTCTGACACGCCAGGAAGCGTCGCCATTTGATAAAACTCCTTGACGATCTCGTCAGTAATGAGGTTTGAGTCATAGACCGCCTGCTTACACAACATTGCCACACCCGATTTACTTGGCGAACTCAATAATCTGCCTAAACCTGGAAACGTTGAGATCCGCAACAGAAAATTGATTTCTTTACCTAAACCAGCACTGCCAACCAGAATAAGTCGATCAACTAACTCTGGAAAGTTCAGCGCAATGGTGAGTGCCACTCCACCACCCGCAGAAGTTCCAATCAAGCTCGCTTTAGAGATGTCTAAAGCCTTCATGAAATCCCGCGTGAACTGCGCCATGAAGTCAAAGGTGTAATCAGTATCCGGTTTATCGGATTGACCCGCACCGACCATATCAAACGCATATACACGATGATGAGTGGCTAATTCAAAGATATTGTGCTTCCACAACTCAATATAACCGCCGCCACCATGAAGCAAGATGACCGTGTTGCCTGAATCACCAGTTTGCCAGTATCGGGTATTCACTGAACCGACTTTGACATATTGGTCTTGCAATTGATCAGTACTATTCATCAAGCCCCCTTACCTAACATTGCGGGTACGTCAATTTCCTTAATACAAGTAGCTCGTGACAAGGAGAGAATGCAATCAATAATTCTTAGAAGATCTGTTAGAGGAATTGCCTCACCGCCTGATAGATTATCTGCGGCAAGATCAGCCAAAACTTCGGGTGTGCCGACATTGCCAGGATTAATCACTGTGACACTGATTTGCTGCGATCGCAACTCTTCACGCAATGAATGCACAACACCCCGCAACCCGAACTTAGAAGCACTATTAGCAACCTCTCGTCCTGGGAAATTATCCCGACCGGAGAGCGCACCCATAAAAATGATTTTTGGATTATCTGATCGTCGGAGGGCAGGTAGTAAAGCTTTAACCAATCGTATTGGAGCCATTAGATTCACGGCAATGACTTGAGAAATGTCTGCATCAGAGCAATCTTCAAACTTATACTGGCTAGTAAACGCATGGGTTTCCCAAGTGCCTCCCATGTATAGGAGTGCATCTAAAGAATCTTCCCCGATCGCTTTTGCCACTGTTTCCACACCCCCTATGTTAGACAAGTCTGCCTGAATCCACTCCCCGATCGGCGACTCTGTGCGAGAAACTGCTAGCAAGCGATCGCACTGAGATACCAGATGTTCAGCAACGGCAAGCCCAATGCCACGGCTCGCGCCAGCCACAAGAATCGTCTTGAACGACATATTATGTTCTCCTGTTTAATTGAAACAAAAACTGAACTTGGTAATTCCTGGAAATTCGAGATTAAATTGTTCGGCGAAATACTCGGCGTGAAAGGTTTGGTATGGCTTAAACCCAATAGACTCGTAGGTATGACGAGCCGCATCGTTCCCGTTGATGACCATAATTCCTGCGTGAGAATGCTGCTGCGATCGCCCTTCCTCTAGGAGCGCTCTGAGTAGCACTTTTCCTAATCCTCGACCTCGTGCTTCTGGCAAGACGGCAACATTTTCAATAATCCAAGGTGCTTGAGGGGTTAGAAAAAACGGTCGCAAATCGCCACCCCAAAATTGGATATAGCGATCGCGAAAGCCCGCCGCAATGTCTTCAGACCAACTCAAGTCTTGAGCGATCATATCCAGATGGGATAGCCGCAGTGGGCAGTAATCTTCCAAGTTTGGCGTGTAGCCTGCCGCCCCTGCAACGGGGTTTCCTTCTTCCTCCACAATCAAGAAATCAGTCACATTCCCCCAGTTAGAAGCACCTGCCCTCAGTTCCGCCTCAATGAATTGCAATGCGCTTGTTCCAGTACCTTGCAAAATGTCCTCCCAAAAGCAATGATTCAAAGGAGGTAAGGAAGCTTCGTACTCGATTCTGGCAAGAAAAGGAATATCCGCGATCGTGGCTTTGCGAGTGTTTAGAGTCGTTTGCATGACAGCCTCCTTGAGAAAAATCCCATAAAAGATACAGTCTGTATGTATCTAAAATATCGACTCTTTCCAATCCTGTCAAGATACATACTGTATGAATGTCAAGCAACCTGCTATGCCCACTAAACTAACCAAGGCTGAACAAACCTTACGTACCCGCCGTGCCATCCTTGTTCGGGCGCGTCATCTCTTTGCAACCAAAGGGTATGCAGCCACCGGAACCGAGGAAATTATCAGCGAGTTGGGGATTACTCGTGGGGCGTTGTATCACCAATTCAACGATAAGCTGGGAGTCTTTAAAGCTGTGATTGCCGAAGCCTATGGCGAGATCACAGGCTACATCAGAAGCAAAATACAGCCCCTAGACAACAATTGGGAACAGTTGGTAATCGGTTGTCAGGCATTCTTAGAGATTGCACAGCAAGAGGAATTGCGACGATTGGTGTTCATTGAAGCCCCAGCGGTTTTGGCGGCAGACACCTTAGTCGAGTTCGACCAGTATGGGTTTGGATTGCTCTATGAGGCAATCCAGATAGCCGTCAAGGAGGGAAAGCTAAATACGATCGATGTGGAGGGCTTTGCTCATTTAGTAAATGGTTCGCTGAATGAGTTGGCAGCGTGGGTCGCGCAATCCAATGATCCTAAACGGTTAAAAACGGCTCAACAATTGATCGAGACGTTACTAACTCGGCATCAAGTCTGATGCTCTGATTGGTTATGCTGCGACTCAACGTGGTGTTTATCCAACGATTCTCGCCACGCAGTTCTATTTTTTGGCTTGATAGTGTCGATAATATCCATTAACCTTCACTCTATTTCCTGCATAACAACTCGATTGAGGGCATTATGTGTTTTTAGGTACATTCGATTGGTTAGACTTACCTTACCCACCCAATATTATAAAAAAACTCATCAGTATTGTGAAATGCGACATAGACCGAAACATAACTTGCAAGGCACAGCCAGAGCACCCTCAGTAGAATAAAAAACGTAGCTCGTCGTTGGCCGATACCAACACAACAGGCTAGACTAGCAAATCCAACAGCAAGTCCAGCCACCGTATCTACTGCACCGAGAATTGGGCTACGCATCAAAAAGTAGATCGTGGTAAAGATGGCGAACAATACCCAACCAACTCCTTCAAAAATTAGGAACGTCCGGCGGCGTATTGAACGCTCTGGTAAATTTGCCACAATAGACAGAGCCATGAGCGAAGTGACATTTAAGAAGAGCCACATGGGGGCAAACAACCAATCAGGCGGTGAAAATTGCGGCTGCTCAAAGTTGTTGTAGAAAATCTTGTCACCACCATAACCGACTGGCAGCGCACTCACCAAGTTCGCAATCACGAAGATGACGAGGGCGTGCCACCAAAGGAAGACACGACTTTCGATGACGGGCTTAGGGTTGGTTTTAGTGTCGCTCATTTCTGTTCTGGTGTTAGCTAACTAAGGTACTGATACATCAATTGCGAGAAAAAGTCTAATACCTAAGCCGACTCAATTATCCGCATAACGCTTGAGCTAAGCCGCCCCGCGTCGGGGTCGGCTTGAACGAATGTTAGGCCGCAATCACGCTTGTCTGGAAGTATTGCACAACCTCTGTCAGGTCTAGGGCAACGTAATCCTTGGTATGCGACTCCTCAAAGTGACGTTTGAATGCGGCTTCATCGTCAAATCTCTCCCATAGTATTAAGCGGAGAGGAGTTGTTGTGTCTTGATGAAGCTGAAATATGGAACAACCTGGCTCTTTGAGGGTCTCGGCGCATAAGATCGTTAACGAATCTATTGCCTCTTTGGCCTGAGATTCTTCTTTGATGCGAAGTTCGGCGGTAATGTAGTAGCCAGGAGAAAAGTTACTCATATTAGGTTTTCCGTTGTATGTAGTTGCCGCAAGAAAGTTTGAAAGAAAGTCCGATCTGGAATTTCTACCTTGCTGCCTAAATTCTCAAACGAGCGGCGGCAAGCAACCTTGAACTCAGTCATTGACCCTCAACCGTCTGCTGCATTTGATTGATTATGCTGCTCAACGTTGCAAAGCTTTCAACCCAAGGTTTGGAAATAGCTGACTCGTAACAGCGAACTGCACCCATGCACTTGCTAAGGTTTCTAAAGTGCGTGCTACCAGAAGATTACCTGCATTAACTGGTTTGTAACCGCAGTCTTCAATGAGACTTGCA
>NZ_JAEQDD010000162.1:0-13946 GCF_020737885.1 Microcoleus sp. PH2017_34_RAT_O_A
AAGATTGTCGAAAGCATATTGAGTTATCTTCTGGCAAATTCCCGCTTCTTTAATCCATGTAAACTCAGGCTTTACATGATTGTTAAAGAATTTCTTGAGCAGGTATTTATTGGGCTTCAATCCATCTTGATAAAGGTAACACCAAGTAGCCAATCCCCAGTTATAAGTAAACCTTGCTATTCCAGCGTGTTTGCTCATGACAGTTGTCTGACTCTTGTTTAGTTTTAACTTTGTTTTGATGGATAAAAGCATTGTTCGACCTCAATACTGTATTTCACCGATCGCCCGACAGGGTAGGTTTGGCTGGTAACTTCCCCGAAACATCCCAGCGCAAGCGAGTATCTTTACTGACAATCCAAGGTTTTTTGGGAATCGCCCAGGGTTTGAACAGGTACATCGTAGATTTGTCTACAAGTGTACTACCTTGTCTATTTAATCGCTAGCTAGGTACTAGCTCTGCTAGCCTCGATATATTCTGAATTCACCGCTATGATACTCTGAATGGACTCCGGCTCAAGTTAAATTTATGAAAGCAACCGTTGAGCAACTGGCCCAAATTGGGATATTTGCCAGCTTAAACCGAACTGATTTAGAGCAACTGCAAGAACATACAGCAATTCGGAGTTACCGACAGGGAGAAGTTGTGATGTATGAGGGCGATCGCATCCCCGAAAAATTATACACGCTTTTGAGCGGTTCGCTGCGGGTAGCAAAAACAGCGGCGGCGGGCAAAGAAACAATTTTGCGTACTTTATTTCAGGGAGATATTTTTGCCGCACCTGCTTTGCTGGGTAACGGAGTTGCGTCGGCAACGGTGACGGCAGAAACTGACGTGCAAGTTCTTACCACAGAACGGGAATTTTTGCTAGCAGCAATTCGGCAAAATCCTGAGATTGCTTTGCGAATATTGGCGGTTTTTAACCAGCGGTTGCAGCAACTGCACGAGACTGTACACGGTTTGGTGTCGGAAAGGGCGATCGTGCGGCTGGCGAGATTCATTCATTACTTTGGCATCGAGCAAGGTACGAAGATTGTGGATAATAGTGTATGTTTAGAAAAACGTTTTCCCTACTATCAAATTGCTCGCAGTATTGGCATCACCTACGAAGAATGCGTGCGGTTGTTTAAGAAACTCAAGCCATTTGTATCTTACAGTCGAGGCGGAAAAATTACTGTGTTGGATTGGAAACAACTGGAGGCGATCGCCTCTGGAGAAGACATAGATTAATGAAGGGAAGAAGTACATTGATTCGGTAGGTTTATCGCTAAGTTTTGATCCCCCTAAATCCCCCTTAAGAAGGGGGACTTTGAAGAAAACTTCGGTTCCCCGAATCGTTGTGGCGACTTTGATGCTCTTGTCCCCCCCTTCTTAAGGGGGGCTAGGCAGGGCGGTTTTATTGTCGTCAGAAAAATTAGGTACGTAGTTGCGCTTCAGCGCTCTTTATAATATTAGGAAAGACGCTAAGAGCGCAACTACGTACCTTGGCCCAAGCGCGAGCCAACCTTTGAGCGATACTGTTGGTATTTTTATATTTCCTATCCTCACAATAAAACCACCCTACTTCTTAAGGGGGGCTAGGGGGATCGAGAGGTTGATTTTCAAATAAAATACTAATGCTAGTTTCTTGAAATTAATCAGAATTGACAGTATTATTTTACTCCGAAAATGTCAAAATAAACGCCAAGTTTTCTTCAGCTTTCAAGGCGTGGGGAGCACGGGCGGGCATAAAAACAAACACCCCCGGTTCCAAGACAATATCCTTACCTTCCAAAGTCAAAATTCCCTTTCCTTCGACTACATTAACTGTGGCATTGCGCGGCGAAGAGTGTTCGGAAACCTCGCTACCAGCAGCCAGACAAAGTAGGGTATACTGGCAATTATTGTCCTTTACTAAAATTTTGCTCAGCACTCCGGCGGCGGGATATTCAATTGCTTCTCGGAGTTGGATTGCGGAAGATTCTAACGGTAAAAGAGTAGCAGTCATGATTTTTGAATCCCTTAATATTGTTTTGTTGCACAAAGGATGATGTAGTCTAAATCGCGATCGTACTTTTGGAAAACTTGACGCATTGCTAAAATACGATCGCGAATTTGCGATTTACTTAAAATATTCCACAAAATCCGCACAGTACCCACAAAACCTTCGTCTTCAACCATTCGTGGCAAGTTGAGGAGTCCCATCGCCCCAGTTTGACACTTTTCTACTTGCAAACCCGCGTTTTGGCAAACAGCAATCGGGCCAGACTCAGACAAAGGCGTTGAATTAGCCCGAATCACTTCCGACAAAGCTTTGTGAATTTCTGATTCTCGGTTTCTAGCTAAAAGTTCGTGAGAAAGAAACTTGCCGCCCGGTTTTAGCCGATCGCAAATTCCCGATATAATTTTAGCTTTCCCCCACCCTGACTGCATCGTCAGGATAGCTTCAGCCAACACCCAATCAAACTCTTGGGAAATCCGATCCAAGTGAAAAATATCTGCTTCGACAATTTGGACTCGATCGCCCAAACCCGCTGCTGCAACATTAGCACGAGCGCGCGCCACACTGTCGGGATTCTTCTCAACTCCCACTACTTTAACGCCAAAACGTTCCGCAAGGGCGATCGAGCTATATCCAAAACTAGCAGCCAACTCTAAAACAGTTTCGCCCGCTTGAAAATCCGCCCATTCAAACAACATTTCCGTAGCAACTTTTCCCCCCGGCCTCAGCATTTTCTTGCCAGCCGCCGCCAGCACTTCATGCCCCGGTGCAGTCTTAAAATTGAGAGCAATATTGGTCATAAAATTGACCTCCTATTTAACCTTACTCTCAGTTTGCCAAATTGTTCCAAAGCTTTCTATGATCTAGCTCATATTCAAATTATCTCTAAGATAAGACGGCGGTTGAAACCGCTAGACGGCGGTTGAAACCGCGTCTACACAAACGAAGTCCGCGCAACGCGAGACTGAAGAGAATAACGTAATTTTAATTGCAATATCTTCAACCCGCGGAGGCGGGTTTTGTCTGTCTAGCCGCGGTTTCAACCGCCAGTCTTCTTTCTAGCCCACGTAATTTTAATTGCAATATCTTCAACCCGCGGAGGCGGGTTTTGGGCGGGTTTTGCCTGTCTAGACGCGGTTTCAACCGCCAGTCTTCTCTCTACCGAATTTGCTCGAATTGCGCGGAACATTCCAAAGCGGCAAAGCCCCGCACCAAAGGCTAAACGCATTAGTAAAAGAGTCGGTACTTCTCGCAGAGACTTGATGAAACCCGATACACCAAAACGCACTAATCCGGCCGGTCTAGCTATACCTTGCCAGATAGAATCTATCCAGGAAGGAAGGGTTTCTTGCGTCCAATCTGCGGTGGTTACAGCGCCCTCCACAAACCCCGTTTCTTCTAAAAGTTCTGAAAAGCCCTCGATGCTTGAAAAAGCCGGATGTGACCATTGATCCAGCAGTTGCTGCATTACTGGTTTCTCCCAGAAATTGAGCGGGATTTTGCGATCGTCCCTTTGATTCCAGTCAGCTACAACCAGCACGCCACCGGGCTTTACGACTCTCATCAACTCTTTCGCAAACACGGCTTTATCTGGCATATGCGGCCCAGCTTCGATCGACCAAACCACATCAAAACTCGCATCTGGAAACGACAGCGCCATAGCATCATCCACCCGAAACTGCAAATCGAGCTCTGGGGAAGTTAATTCTTGAGCGCGTTTAACTTGCTGCGGGCTGATCGTAATTCCCGTGACAGCAAACTTATAATCCTGCGCCAGAATGCGGCTGCTACCGCCAATTCCACAGCCAACATCTAAGACTGTAGTGCCGGCAGGTAATTTATCCAAGCCTCCCCAGCGCACCATTTCATGCACAAAATCCGATTTAGCTGCGAGGAAATCTTTGCGTTGTGGCGGCGCACCGTAATGGCCCAAGTGGATGTGCTCGCCCCAATAAAATTCGAGAATCCCGTCTTCCGTCCATTCGTCGTAGGAATTGGCCACGGAGTCCGATGATTGATAAGGGCGAGCCGTGATTAAATAGATCAGAAGGGCGATCGCCAGCAGTACAAACAAAACTCCAAGTACAACAACAAATAAATTCATTTTTTTACCTTCTTTCCAGAGCAGAATGTATAGCAGTTGACAGTTGACAGTTGACAGTTGACAGCTTCCCCGAAAAGCCGATCGTTGGGTTGCATAGTACGGGAATCAAATTATTTCTACTTGTTGTCTAAATGATGCGATCGATTGCAGACTATCTGAAGCAGCATCCCAAAGAATGAACTTAAAACAATCAGGAATCTCGCGAATTGTCAGGATTCTTGAATTACCAAGCAGGTGCAAATTAGCATTGTGACACGCCCGAAGATTGTAATTAGGAATTCGCTCAGACAGATGATGAATATTGTGGTAAGCAATATCAGCCGAAAACCAATTGAGAATAGTTGGTAATTTTAGATAACTGCTACCTTCGATCGCACCAAGCAGATAGTCCCAGCCCTCTGTCTTGTGAGCGTAGGAACCCTCAAAGTTATGCTGCACAAAGAAGATGCAGATAAATATCGCCGCCGAACAAGTCATCACAATTGAGTAAACACTCCAGAAAAACCCAAACCCAAGTAAGTTACCCAGATAAAGCCAGCTACCCACCACACAAATATTGTTGAAGAGTAAATCCCAAAACTCAGCCGTCGTATACCAGTGTTTGGATTTGTAGGAAGCAATTATTCTAGATAAACCCATACCTAAATCTTGATTGAGACAATCAAAAGTATGTCTGACAAAACCAGCAATTCCCAATATTAGCGCGAGTCTTGGTTTGATAATCAGGTAGAAAAACCCACCAGGAAACAGCATCAGCGGGTGTCTGAGCAACTGATATATCTTTTGGTTAAATGGACTGAGTGCCGCAAACTTTTCGGTGGAAATCAACGCCGAAGGGCCTCGGTACATATCCCAATTACCATTATTTTTGTGATGGTAAGCGTGTCCCCTAGACCAGGGGTACTGAGGAATTGCATTGATGATACCTAGCAGAAAACCCACTGTGCGATTGACTTTTTTGGAACTAAACAGAGAATAGTGTCCGCAATCGTGCATCAAGGAGAAACAACGTCCTGAAAAGAGTGTCATCAACACGATGATCGGTGGCAGCAGCCATACAGAAATGGCAGCAGCTTTAAATGCTAAAAACCATAAAAATGTATAGGGGATGACTGTATTGAGTAGTTGGTATGTAGCTTTGAAATTGTTGCTCTTCATGTAAGGAGATAGCACAAAATCCGACTTTTTGATCGCGCTTTTCATTCAGTATGTCTGTAGTGTGGATAAGTGCTTAGCTGAGAATATAGTTTAGATTGCAGGTGATTGACAGAAAATCAAATAATACCATACTACTATACGGTTGGCTAATCGGTGAGGGCGCAAGCAAAATGTTATCGATCGCCGTTGAGCACCAAATTTGATACAGACTGCTTGACACTAGGCTCGTATTTTGTAGCAGAAAGTTGTGCCACCATCTGCGCGCGGGATGAAACCTCAAGCTTGCGGAACATTCGCTTCAGAGCTTGCTTCACAGAATTTTCAGTAATCCAAAGTTCAGTCCCAATTTCGGCGTTAGTTCGTCCCAAAGCCACCAACTCGGCAATTTCCAATTCACGAGGCGTTAAGCGATTGGTTTTGAAAGGCTGGTATGGCGATCGCATTGTTGCACTCCAGACAGATAAGTGCAAACAAATTCCACTCAAATCTGCTAAATTTTGTGCATCAAAAGCAGACATTGACTGTTCGCGAGTGCAACCGAATACACCCACTAATTGACCGCAACTTACAATCGGGCCCGCCATCACGTGCCAATGATCGGGGCGAGGACAAATCATCGTCCAAACTTTGGGTGATGCTACCAGTGCTTCGTGGACTGGAGCATGGCGCTCAACTAGATAACGCGCAATAGGATTATATTCGATCGATAGTGCAATTTCCAGGGTTTTATGAAATTTTTTATCTAACAAAGGCAGTTGGTCAAAGAAAAAGACTCCCGATCGCTTAGCGGCAAAATACTCGCCGATTTGCGGCACGACTTGCGATCGCAGATCTTGTTCATTCTTGACTTGATTGATTGCTTCAAATAAATGCTGTAAGGAATTTGTCATCGTCGTGATAGCGAAAAGTGTACCCGATCGGGGTCTATGACTGCTGAATTACTCAGCTTATATTATCAAAAGTATCAAAAATAACGTGACATGACCATCAATTCGGAAATTGAGCGCGATCGCACTCCCATGCGTTGGATGCCGATCGGCTTTTATGCGACTTCAGTCGTCTTTAACCTCTGCTTGATTGCTCAATTGTTAACGGTTGGATTCGCTTACTTTGTCAATCCTGCATGGTGGGATATTCATGTTTGGCTAGTCCGAGGATATAGCGGGCTGTCATTATTATTACTGGGATGGTCGCTGCTGACTCGATTCTCACCTCAAATACAACGTCTCACCGCAAGTCTACCCGTACTGCTGGGACTACAATTTTTGACCATTCATCTCAACACTCCTTTTCACCTAGAGGTACTCCATCCTCTGATTGGATTTACCTTAGTCTTTGTTTCTTCAACTCTTGTACATAGCGTAGGGCGCATTTTATCGCCCGCCCATCTTCAGAACAATTGAGTTTTATAGGTAAAAACGATGCAAAATGCAATTTTTAGTCCCTTCTTTGCAATGGTGTTTGTGACACTGGTAGTCTGGGTTTATCTCTACATCCGCCGTATCACTTTCCTCAACAATACAAAGCTCGCCCCGAAGGAGCTGGCTGTACCTGGTATGCTGGCACAAATCTCGCCACCAGAGGTATCAAATCCGTCCGATAACTTCAAGAATTTGTTCGAGATTCCCGTCCTGTTTTATGCGCTGGTGCTATACCTTTTCATCACGAACCAGGTAGATGCAGTTTATGTGAATGCGGCTTGGATCTTCGTTGGCTTTCGCGCTTTGCACAGCATCGTTCATTGTACATTCAATCTAATCCTGCTGCGCTTCTACCTCTACCTATTCTCAACCCTGATGGTGTGGTTCATCGCCATCCGTGCAGCATTTAGCCACTTTGCTAAATAGATAACTCGATCGCACTCTCAAACATTCGGCGACTCCCAAATATTTTTATCCGCCGGGAAGTTGATGCGGGCGATCGACTTTTCGGCGCGTATCACCCCCGCTTACGCCTTTGACAAACCGCCCCCGAAACCCAAATGTGACACAACATCCACCACCGCAGAGGATTTTGGCTCGACTCGTGGAAACGGGAATTTGAGGAGCGATCGTGATTGGCGATCGTTCGTTTTTTGCGATCGCAGCTCCGACTTGCTACAATTTAGTCGCACGCGCAACTAGAATAAATCATGAGCGAACTGTTAGACGAGACGCTTTCTATTGAAATCGCCACTCGCATTAAAAGCAACCGTAAAAACTGCTTTGATAACGCTTCCAAAGCAGCATTAACCACCGAAGGCGCAATCTACGTTCAAGGCTTTTTAGCTGCACCCGGAGCGCCTTACAAACCCATCGAGTATAGCTGGATTGAACTCAACGAGCGCATTGTTGACCCAACTTTTCCGCATCTTGGCTTCAATGCTCAAGACATTCATTACTTCCCCGCCCAGCGATTGAGCGTCAAGAAACTCAAAGCAATTCTAGACGAATCAAAAGAAGATTATCCAGAAGACGATCCCCTGCCGGTTTACGGAAATCAACCCTATGAATATTACGGCGATGTGATGTTAGGCGGTAAAGATTACCAAAATGCTTACGATTTGGCTGCGCTTAAATGCAGGGAATTGAACCTACCCAAAAAAACGGAATATAACTAATTTGGACTTACGCCAAAATTAAGTTCGTAGTAAGGGCTTTAGTCCTGCTTCATTTATCTTTATAAAGAGAGGACTAAAGTCCGAACGATTAAACCGAATGTCAGGAAAATGCAAACCTCGCATAATTAAAAGCAGCCAACAACGGATCTAACTTTCGATTTAACATCAAATCAGCCAACAACTTAGCAGTCACCGGAGCCAACAAAATGCCATTGCGATAATGCCCAGTTGCCAATGTCAAATTATCCCAAGCAGAAGCGCCCAAAATCGGCAACTCATCCGTCGTAGCAGGCCGAAATCCCCACCAAAACTCTAGAATCGGATAATTCTGCAATTCGGGATATAACTTAATCGCTCCTGCTAGCAAACTTTGAATTCCCGCTGGAGTATTTCCAGGGGTAAAATCCACATTCTCGCTAGTTGCACCAATAATAATTCTGCCATCTTGACGCGGCACAATATAAATGCCAGTCCCGAATAAAACTGTTTGCAATGGCTGCATAACTGCACAATCTTTTGGTACGCACACTGACAGCATTTGCCCCTTTCTGGGAAAAACCGGAACATTCAATAACTTCTCACACCAAGGCCCTGCCGCCAAAACATAACGGTCTGCTTGCAATTTTCTTGCCGTTGTTTCTACGCCAAAAACTCGGTTTCCATGCCGAATAATTTCCTTTGCAGTATCTTGAATAATCTCAATTTGCAATTCTTTGGTTGCGCTCTGTAGCGTCCGAAATAAAGCGCGGTTGTCCACTTGAGCGTCGTCAGGATACCACCAACCACCGATTACTTCTTCACCCAATCCAAACTGGTGCTGGCGAACAGTATCTCTGTCTAACCAATGAGAGTTAAGGTTTGACAATAGCGGCTGTTGTTGAGGATCGTTTTGACAAACTGGTGCGAGAATTCCCGATCGCCAATACCCCGTTTTCAACCCCGTAATCTTTTCCAGGCGTTCCACCCAGGAAGGATACAGCGCGCGACTTTGCAAGCACAAATCCAGCATCGGACTGGGGGGAATTCGTTCCGCTTGGGGAGCGAGCATTCCGGCAGCAGCCCGGGCCGTCGGTTGTGGAGAATCGGCGGTAAGAACAGCGACAGATGCCCCTCGCAATTTCAGTTCAACTGCTAGGGAAAGGCCGATAATTCCGCCACCAATAATCAGAATATCTTGAGATGAATTCATTGACTTTTCTATGGACTGTCTGGCTTTTTTACCTCGGGGCCTTCTTGAGGGTAAGGTGCTGGTGTTCGCACCTTACAGTTAGAATTTTGGGGCAAGTCTTACATATTTTCTTGTGGGGTGGGCTTCGCAGCACCACCCAAAATATGCAATCTAAATGCACTACAGCTTATCAGCCTTCCTGCACCAAAAATCTATCCTTGAGGTTTCCATACAGTTTCCGAGCCCTGGCCCCAAAAACCATCATATTTTGTCACCTTAA
The DNA here is from genome assembly GCF_020737885.1 of Microcoleus sp. PH2017_34_RAT_O_A. Taxonomy (NCBI): domain Bacteria; kingdom Bacillati; phylum Cyanobacteriota; class Cyanophyceae; order Oscillatoriales; family Microcoleaceae; genus Microcoleus; species Microcoleus sp. PH2017_34_RAT_O_A. Next base: position 9,289 of record NZ_JAEQDD010000162.1, read on the forward strand.
TATCGCCCAAAACCTTAGTCTGGCAGGACAAACGGCGGTTTGATGCGGGAGAATGGGGAGGAATCGAAAGTCGCGCTTTTTCACGCCACTCGGACTCGGAAACTTCGCCCTCGATGGTGACGGCACAGGTGCCACAAGTCCCCAAACCGTGGCAGTTGATGACTTTGGCGTTGCCGTTGTAGAGATCGATGCCGTTTTTGAGCAAGACTTCACGGAGATTCGATCCGCGATCGCACTCAAATGTTTTTCCTTGCGCTTGTACCTTAACCACAGTAATTTACCCCGATTAGATTTATGTTAATTTTCCTATATATTATCGCATTTATTTCAAATAATTTCATCTAATATGATAAGTGATATATTACCAATTGAGAATTGAGAATTCCCATGAAAAATCGGCTCTGGATCTACGATACCACGCTGCGAGACGGCGCTCAGTGCGAGGGACTCTGCTTATCTCTCGAAGACAAAGTGCGAATTGCTCGACAGTTAGACAGTTTAGGAATTCCGTTTATTGAAGGTGGCTGGCCGGGAGCAAATCCTAAAGACGTACAATTTTTTTGGCGGCTCAAAGAACAGCCATTAATTCAAGCAGAAGTTGTCGCTTTTTGTTCGACCAGACGACCGGGAAAAACGGCAGCCAATGATGAAATGTTGCAGCCTATCTTGTCTGCGGGGACTCGCTGGGTAACGCTGTTTGGCAAGTCGTGGGATTTGCACGTAATTGAAAGTTTGAAGACGACGTTAGAAGAAAATCTGGCGATGATTCGAGATACTATTGAATATTTACGGAGTCAGGGAAGGCGCGTTATTTACGATGCCGAACACTGGTTTGACGGCTACAAACACAATCCCGAGTATGCGATTAAAACTTTAATGGCAGCGGCGGATGCTGGTGCAGAATGGCTGGTGCTTTGCGATACCAACGGCGGTACTTTGCCTGACGAAGTTAGTCAAGTTGTGCGTGATGTTTTAGCGGCTTTAGGAACTGAACTGACTCAATCATTACAGTTAGGAATTCACACTCACAACGACTCTGGAGTTGCCGTTGCTAATGCTCTGGCTGGTGTGCGGGAAGGGGTGACGATGGTACAGGGAACTATTAACGGTTATGGCGAACGCTGCGGTAATGCTAATTTGTGTTCCTTGATTCCTAATTTTCAGCTCAAGTTGGGTTATGATTGCATTCAAGATGAGCAATTAGCGAAATTAACTCAAGTCAGTCGCTCCGTCAGCGAAATTGTTAATCTTGCTCCCGACGACCACGCTCCTTTTGTCGGTCTTTCGGCTTTTGCTCACAAGGGCGGAATTCACGTATCGGCGGTTGAAAAAAATCCGTTAACTTACGAACACTTGGAACCGGAAAAAATCGGCAACATCCGGCGAATTGTGATTTCGGATCAATCGGGTTTGAGTAATGTTTTGGCGAAGGCTAAGACTTTTGGTATTGAACTCGATCGCAAAAATCCTGCTTGTCGCCAAATTCTGGAAAAGTTGAAAGATTTGGAAAGCCAGGGATATCAATTTGAGGGTGCTGAGGCGTCTTTTGAATTGTTGATGCGGGAAGCTTTGGAAAAGCGGCAGCGGTGGTTTGAAATTCATGGATTTCAAGTTCACTGCGATAAGGTTGGCGAAGATTGTACGGCTTTAGCCACTGTGAAATTGTCAGTCAACGGTACAATTATTCTGGAATGTGCGGAAGGAAACGGCCCGGTTTCGGCTTTGGATGCGGCTTTGCGGAAAGCTTTGGTGAATTTTTATCCGGCGATAGCGCATTTTTATCTGACAGATTACAAGGTGCGAATTCTGGATTCTGGTGCGGGAACTTCGGCTAAAACTCGCGTGTTTGTTGAGTTTAGTAACGGTCAAGATCGCTGGACGACGGTTGGGGTTTCTGGTAATATTTTGGATGCTTCTTGTCAGGCGGTTGTTGAGGGTTTGGAGTACGGTTTGGTGTTGGAAAATCAGGAGGCGATTCCCCTAGTTTGTCGGGTGCATTAGACAAGATTGCAACAATAGCTGGACGGGCAAGATGCCCGTTCCACAATCATAGATTGGGCGGGCAAGATGCCCGTTCCACAATCATAGATTGGGCGGGCAAGATGCCCGTTCCACAATCATAGCCCGTTCCACAATCATAGATTGGGCGGGCAAGATGCCCGTTCCACAATTTTTTTTATTGTGGGATGGGCTTCTAGCCCGTCCTAATTATTTTTGCAATTTTGTCTAAGGTTCCAAAAACTCTAAGTGATCTCCGGGAATCGATCGCAATTTTGCAGCAGATCCTTGCAGTTTCAACCTGCCGCGTTCTAACATGATAATCCAATCGGCGCGATCGATCACTCGGGGCCTGTGACTGATAAAAATCGTAGTTTTCCCCTGCCGGTACATCAACAAATTTTCCAAGACTTCCGCTTCGCTGGCGGGATCTAGCCCTGCGGTAGACTCGTCTAGAATCAACACGGGCGGGTTATTGAGAATGGCACGGGCGATCGCCAATCTCTGTCTTTGTCCCCCCGAAATATTCGCCCCAAACTCCCCTAAAACAGTTTGATATTTATCCGGTAATTGGCTTATAAATTCATCCGCCCCGGCAATTTTGCAAGCTTTCACAATCTGTTCAAAAGTGGCATCGGGACTCCCCAACTGAAAATTATCGAGAATCGAACGGCTCCAGAAATGAGCTTCTTGGGGAACAAGAACCACCTGCTGTCTGAGACAATCGAGAGACAAATCCTGCAAATTGTAACCGCCAATTCTCACATTACCAGATTGCAGCGGATACAGACCAGCAATTACCTTAGCTAGCGTACTTTTTCCACAACCAGAATAACCGATTAAAGCAATTGCGTGACCGCCCGGAAACGTCACAGAAAAATTTTCCAACAAGTCAAGTCTGCCTGGGTAGTGAAAATTCACACTCTTACAAACAATTTCGTCGCCGCCTTGAAGCGTTACCACAGGTTTATTAATATCGCTTTTACTTTCTGGCTCAGCGTCTATGACTTCCGAAAGCCGTTGAGTTGCTGTCTGCACGCGAGCCATTTCATCAGTAGATTCGACCAAGGAAGTCACCCAAGTAGTAACGTTTTGATTCATGCTAATAAATGCTAGCAACTGACCGATACTCAATGCCTTGTCAATCACCAACCCGCTGCCCAACCACAGCAGGGTAATGCTGCCCGCTGAAGCAACAAAGCCAGAAAAGATATTATTGAGAATGCCAATTTGTGTAGTGCGAAAAGTAAGACTCGCTAAACGACCGAAGCGACCTTGAAATTCTTCCCAAAGTTGCTGGGCGCTGCTAGTCGTTTTGACGGTCAGCGCGCCTTTAAATGTTTCTACTAAAACGCCTTGAGTTTCTGCTTCCAGTACAAATAAATTCCGCGTTTTTTGCTGCAATACGGGCAGAAAAACTACTGTAGAGGCAGTCATGAACAAAGCGATGACTGTAGCTGCCAGCGTCAGTTCCTTGCTGTAAAACAACATGAAAATAAAAGAAACTACAGCTATAAAAAATTGACTTGGTAAGCTGATCGCAAATTGAGAAACTAATTTATTGATTTCTTGGATATCTTGTAATCTACTGACGATTTCGCCGCTGCGTCTGGTTTCGTAAAAGCTTAAAGGCAATCGCAGGAATTTACGCCCAAATTCCATGACCAATCCCAACTCTAAACGCTGGGAAAATTGAGCAATTAAGTTCGACTGTACTAATCCTAAACTGCTGCTAAATAGGTTCATAACTATAACTGCGATCGCCACACTTGCCAAAAGTTGCGTGTCGCCCCGCACCAAAATGTCGTCGGTGAGCAGTTGTACCAGAAAAGGTGAAGCAATCGACAGCAAACCCAACACCACATTCATCAACAGTGCTTCCATTAAAAGCTGGCGGTAAATCCAAACCCGGCGCGTCCATTTTTGTAACGAATTGGCGGGCGGTTGGCCGTCTGCTTCGGCAAAAAATCGATCGGGATCTGGGTCTACTAGCAAGCACAGCCAATCTGTCCAACCTGCTGCTAATTCTTCTTTGGAAATATAGCGCATACCGACAGCCGGATCGCCGATCGCATATTTGTCGCCCTGCTTTCCGTACAAAACAACCCAGTGGTACCCGCTCCAGTGAATAATAGCCGGTAAAGGTGCTTCGTCAATTTTGTCTAAAATAGCAGCCGCTGCTCGCACGGATCGAGCATTAAAGCCCACCGCCTCAGCGCCTTGTTTCAAGCCCAGCAGAGTCGTCCCCTTTTGGCCTGTACCCGCAGATTCTCGCAAGCGGCTAATGGTAAAATTCTGTCCGTAAAATTTGGCGATCGAAGCCAAACAAGCCGCCCCGCAGTCTTCTTCGCTCTGCTGGAGTACAACCTGATATTTCTTAAACCTGTTAACTTGTCCGAATAATGGCATTTTGCCGATCAAAGGGATGTTCTTTAACATTTTGCAAAATGAATAATGGTAGAGCATAAAGAAGATTACTCATCACCAACTACCCAATCAGCAAAAAGCACCCATAAAGTTATGGGTGCTTTCTCGATCAAAAGTTATAGAGCTGAATTCAGAGCACTAAACTTTACCAGTAGCCGTAGCGAACTACTCTTCTGAAGGAACCGTCGCAATTGCGGCGGTACACAACCCAACGGCGCCGACGACCACAGTTT
>NZ_JAEQDD010000163.1:0-10128 GCF_020737885.1 Microcoleus sp. PH2017_34_RAT_O_A
AAAAACAATTCTAGCGGTCGCTATTAGCCATGAGTCACCCACTATTTTCAGCCAATTTAACGAGTTGTGGACTTCCTTCTCGACCTTAACAGGCTGGCTGGTACTGACAGAACTGCGGTTTACAAACCGGATAATTGAGCCTTGGTTTTCGGCATTCCAGATATTATCTCAATTCTAGACTTATCTTGTCCAGCAAGCTTTGATTAAGTTTAGATAACTATTTCGCCCTGTAAGTTAACCTCTTCTTTCCCCCAAGGCAGGAAGTTTGATATAGGAAGTTAATTTTCTTAATTTCCTGTCATAAAACTTAATAAAGCTGTATAATCCTTTGCGGAAAGCACTGTTGATTCTATGTAGATATACGAACGCTCAGAAACAGCATCCTATTTTTGCCCTTGCTGGCATACACGCCAGGGGGTGGAAGCTCGAATCATCTAGCGCCGGACATTATGCTTTGCAACTTAACTGCTCAAACGCGAGCTTTCATCGCACTAGATCCCAGTCAGTGCGTTTCACAGCCAGCAATTTTCAGTTTCAGCGGAAAATCCTTACTTTCTTCGTATTCTAATTTCAGGGGTCATATGTGGCGAAGACTATACTTCGGCGAACAACTACCAAAACACAACTAATTCAAGTTATGAACAGCCCAAAAGTCAGTGTAATAATTCCTGCATTCAATGCAGCCGAAACCCTGGCCGAGGCCGTTGCCTCCGTAGTTAATGGCAGCCACAAGCATCTAGAAATTTTAATTGTTGATGACTGCTCGACAGACGATACTAGAAAAATTGGTGCTAGGCTGGCCAAGCAAGATTCGAGAATTAAGTTCTATAGAAATCCCCACAATTATGGGGTTTCCAAGTCAAGAAATTTAATGATCAAGCGGGCAACCGGCAAGTATGTAGCGTTTCTAGACAGTGACGATACCTGGGAACCCAACAAGCTAGAAGTTTGTTTGAAGATGCTCGCAGACAATCCCGAAGTCAAAGCAGTTGCTCACGCTTTGCGGTATTTAGACAAGCATGGCAACAAGTTGAGTTACGTTCCTACCTATCCTACAACTAAAGCCGAAATGCAGGCGATTAAGGAGACAGGCGAAAGTCCTTGGGTTTTCCCGTCTTCTGTGGTAGTCGATCGCTTCATTTTGCTCAAAGAAGGTGGCTTTGCAGAAGATTGGGAGGTAGGAGAAGATACAGAGTTATTTACCAAAATTGCTCAAAAGCACGGCTTGCTAGCCGCGACAGCACCTTTGGGAAATTATCGAATTAGAGGAAACTCTCTCACAGACAAGCACTGGCTGAAAAAGCGCATAGCTTCTGAATGTGTCAAGGAAAACCAACTGCGGCGCTTGCGGGGAGAAAAAGAGTTATCGCTCAACGAGTACGAACAGTTGTGCTTTAACAATTTGCCCCTTTTGCCAAGGCTCAACAAATTCCGAGAAGTTTTGGCACTGCACTACATGAGAAAGGTGGGACAAAGTTGGTTGAATCGGGAGATTGTACTGACTCTGATTTATGGCATCGCTACGACAGCCCTCAATCCTCAAGCTACTCTGAACAAGTGGAAATGGATGAAATCTCACGAGAAGTTGAGCCGTCAAACGACAGAAAGCACCCGTCATGCAGCAGAATTTAATCCCCAGCGATCGTCGGAAGTCAGCGGTTTTTCCTAAAGGCTCTTGTATTTGTATGCAGGTTTTAATCTAAGACGGTTCGATCTGAACCGTCTTGGAGATAAAAGCCTCTGAAAAATAGATACGCTCGATCGCTCTGGCGTCGCGCGATCGCAACAAAGCGTTAACCATCGCGTATAGTGTTATATTCAGCCGCCAGCCTCAACCCGAGCGAGCCGGAAATAGCAGCCTGTGCCCGCCGTGCTATTTGCTGCCAAAACAATTAAAATAGATAAGGTTTCATTCAGTTGACAGTTGACAATTGACAGTTGACAGTTGACAGCAGTTGACAGTTGACAGCAGTTGACAAAGAAGGAAGAGGATTGGAGCAATCAATCGTCTTTTTTAAATTCCTCCCGATCGGGGTTCCGGCTTTAAACCAATTATTTATGGTAAGTAAAAAGCCAAGTTTTGTGAATAAAAATGGGTAGGAAACCTATTTGTTAGGCAGAAAGTAAAAGCAAAAAAGTAACAAAAATTATGCTTTCTACCTTTTTACCTGATACCTTCAGAGAACGATCGCCTTTTTACTTTGAACTAGACTAAATTTATGGACTGGCAAGAAATTTCTGGCAACTGGGTATTAATTCCCTCAAACTCGAAACCGATCGCGATCGTACATTTTCTCGGCGGCGCATTTGTAGCTGCTGCACCGCAACTGACCTATCGGTGGCTGTTAGAGGCCTTGGGGAATCAAGGATATGTGGTAGTAGCAACCCCGTTTGTCAATACTTTGGATCATATTGCGATCGCCCGCGATGTCCTCAACAAGTTTGAAAATGCCCTCGATAGGTTGCGCGCCAAGAAATTGCTCAAATCTTCCTATCTGCCTGTCTACGGCATGGGGCACAGCATGGGATGCAAACTGCACTTGCTGATCGGCTCGGTGTTTGACATAGAAAGAGCCGGCAATATTCTGATCTCTTTCAACAATTATGCAGCATCCGAAGCAATCCCGATCGTCGAGCAAATTTCCCCCGTCTTTAACGTAGAGTTTACCCCTTCCCCCCAAGACACCAACCGCCTCGTGCAAGATAGCTATCAAATCCGGCGCAATCTTTTAGTCAAATTTAACAGCGACAACATCGACCAAACCCTGCTGTTAAATGGTCTGCTAAAACAAAGATTTTCCGACATGATTACAGTTCAGACACTGGCCGGCAACCATCAAACGCCATTAGGTCAAGATGTTAGCTGGCCTGTCGGTCAAATTTTTACACCCTTCGACGCGATCGGCCAATGGGTAAAACAAGAAGTGTATCGAGAATTAAATCAATTAAAACGGACAATTCTGCTGTGGCTAAACCCTCTGTCGCGCGTTTAAAAGCCGATGAGCCGATCAACCCAAAAGTTCGTCCGGCAACTGCAAAATATCATCTTCGTCGTCCGTCTCGGGGATAGGAGTATAGTTTTTGACGATCGACAGACAGTTACGACCATCAGCCGTTCTGGTATAACTGAGACTGTCTGCGATGTCTTTCATCAACTTGAGGCCCCGCCCGCCCGAAGCTTCAGGATCGATCGTTTTCGACATATCTTGAATTTTTTGCTCTAAATCAAAGGGAGAGCCCGAATCCCAAATTTGAATCTCTACAGATTCAGCAGACACCACCACGTTAATCTCCACCGGCAAATCCGGCCGTTTGCCCTCGTGGGCGTGACGCACCGCATTTGTAAAGCCCTCAGCCAAAGCCAACTGACAGCGTATCCACACACTTGCAGGAATTCGCTGCTCGTATAATTTTGCAAACCAGGACAAAACTGGCTCTAAAGCACTCTGGCCAGTATTGACTTGAAGAGCCGCTTTCTTTAGGACTTGCAACTTTTCGGAACCTTTTAATTCAATCACGCTCAGCCACTAAAATTATAGTTCCGTGACATACTCCTACACTGATTGCAAGCAATACAGTGTAGGCTTCTCATCCAATCCAGCTATTGCTTCGGAGGCGATGAGCTTTGTTTTAAGTCCACGGAATGCCCTACCGCAGACTGTAAATTTCTTACCTTGTACCCTACAAATTTTACTGCCCTGGATGAGATGCTGGCTGATTCGCACTATCGGACAAACCCGGAGGTAATTTGCATTAATCAAGATGTGCCTACTTGCTTCTATGCTGTGCAACGGAGTCGCTTACCAATAATCGCAATGCTACTGGACAGAGGCTGATCAGACACCGATAGGGGTGAAGTTAACCAAATTTATTCTATCAAATTTATGGGTACAAACAAAATATGACAGCTCATTTCCGACCTACCCTCTTCCCTCGCCTCCGGCATTGGTCAGAGGATTGTCGTCAACTCGCTCGCAATTCATCTCATCACCTCCCTATCGGGCAGGTGAAAGGCTTCTTGCTGTTTTATTAGCTAAAATAGAGGCAAATATTATACTGCCTGTACTTTACGTTGTTAACTTTTTTGCCAAAATGCGGGCAACTGCTAGCGCCAACATCACCCATCGCAGTTCTTCAATGGCAGCGTCATTTTCCAGTTGCTGCTGCGGCGGCTGACCGTGTAAAACCAAGCAAAATTGAATGGGAGTTCGACTGTACTGGCTTGTACTGCTAAAAAAATAAATGTCAAATCGAGTAATTAGCTGTTTACGATACCAGAAGTCGCGCCCCGATGTCAATTCGCCCCTGCTGCCCAAAAAAAATCTATCAAAGTTTATGTTCTGAGGATAAACTGGGTGAAGTTCGACCCAACCAAAATTTGCATCAAATTTAAAGGTAAATTGAACTCGATGGCTGGCCGGCAAAAGCATTTACCTGAAAAGCGATGTTATTAGACTATACTCAATCTCAGACAATCGCCCTCACAGGATATATTTTAAATGACCCCCAGACCTTTGAAAGACTTGTAGTACCCGAGTGCCATGTTTCAAATTCTGGTTATTGACGATGATACGGCTGTTCAAGAACTGCTGAGAAGAACCCTGAAAAAACAGGGTTACGAAGTGACAGTAGCAAGCAATGGCGAAGACGGCGTGGCCCAGGCGCAAAAATTGCGTCCGGCGCTGATAATTTGCGATTGGATCATGCCGCGTTTGACCGGCATTGATGTTTGCCGTCGAGTTAAGGCTGATCCGGAACTGTCAACTACACAATTCTTTTTGTTGACTTCTTTGGGTTCGATCGCCGATCGAGTCAAAGGGCTTGACGCCGGTGCCGACGATTTTATCTCCAAGCCGATCGAACTCAACGAATTGCAGGCGAGAGTACGCGCAGGATTGCGGCTGCACCAACTCAGCCGAGATTTGAAAATTGCCAAGCAAAGCCTGGAAGCAGAGTTAGCCGAAGCAGCGGAGTACGTGCAATCGCTGCTGCCCGATCCGATGACGGAACCTGTCAGCATCGAGGCAAAATTCATTCCCTCCCGGCAGTTAGGCGGAGATTGCTTCGACTACAACTGGCTGGATGCCGATTATTTGGCGATTTACTTGCTTGACGTAGCCGGTCACGGGTTGCGGGCGGCGCTGCCTTCTGTGGCGGTGCTGAATTTGCTGCGATCGCGCGCACTGCCCAACATTGACTACTACAAACCGAGCGATGTTTTGCGGGCCCTCAATACCACCTTCCAGATGAGCTACCAAAATGACAAATATTTCACCATCTGGTATGGCGTTTACAACCGCATTACTCGGCAGCTAACTTACGCCAGCGCCGGCCATCCCCCGGCCGTGTTAATTTCCCAGTCCCCTGCGAGCACGGCTAAAATCAAGCAATTAAAAACCCCCGGAATGCCAGTTGGGATGTTCCCCGACGCCCGCTATGTCGATAATTGCTGCGATGTCGAGGATTTAAGCACTCTCTACATCTTTAGCGACGGGGTATACGAGATTCACCAACCTGACGGCAATATCTGGGGGCTAGACCCTTTCATCGACCTGCTAGCATCTTACAACGGTGCAACTGCCGATCAGTTAGAACTGGTTCTGAACTACATTCAAAAGTTGAACGCTAAAGCAGTTTTTGATGATGATTGGTCTTTACTCAAGATCAACTTTGGCTAGCTGACCTCTTGCATCACATTTGCAACCAAATGGCAAGAAGACAGCAGCCAAAAGAGTTAGTTAGTGGAGACAATTTTGCGATTAAAAGCATCCCGGGTCGGAAAGATCTCGAAAACTCGATCCATGCTGGTGAGTTCAAATAAAATGCGGATTTGCTCGTTGATAGAACAGACGACTAATTGACTCCCAGCGGCCCGGACTGTTTTGAGCGCTAATACTAAAGCGCCCAAACCAGAACTATCCATAAAAGTCACATCAGTGAAGTCTATCAATACCACATCGGCTCCCGCTTCCACTAGGTCGCTAATCTCTTGGCGGAATTGACTTGCCTTGGTGCCGTCTAAAATGCCAGAGGGCTGAATAATTTTAACTACAGGACTCATATTTTGCGATGGGAATGTCAGAATTTCTAGCCAGACTAGGCTAAGTATAGCTGCGAGATGGACTCCGATCCAAATAAGAGAAACGGAAAATCCGAGAACGGGAGAATATTGTTGAGTGCAAGAGATGGCGCTCTTTGCGGATGGGAACGCCGATCGGACTCGCAGCGCTTCGCCACCGCGAGTGAATTGTGAGAGGGGGACAATTTTTGTTCTGCTGAATACAGAATGGCATCAAACTAAGCTAACTTTGGCGCGGTAGAGGAGTTTATCGCCTTGTGTGTAGCCTGTATAGCGGACTTTGACGGGTTCTCCGGCCTGGGCTGTTCCTTCGATGAGCTGGTGCTGTTGCGGGTTGTAGGGAATCTCTGCTCCTACTGGGGCGATCGACTCTATGCCCCAATGCTGCAATAACTGCTCGACGGGGCGCAGCAACGGCAGCAGTTTCTGAGCCCGCAAGTGGTGATTTTCCTGAGCTTTGCTGGCAGCAGTCGGCCACTGCAACATCCAAGATTCTAAAATTTGTACGCTAGCAAGCTGGAATTCCTCCATCAAAGACGATCGCTGCTGTGCGATCGCAGCTTGGAGGCGCTGATATTCTTGTTCTAAGGCTGTGGGTGGTGCCTTTTCTAACTCTACAAAGTCTGGCGCCAGGGTTGCGAGCAGTTCATTTAAGGAAATTTGCAAAGCTTGACTAATTTTGAGCAGGATGTCGGCTCGGGTTTTCAAAGCTAAGCCGCGACGCAGGCGGATGACCTGAATTTCGGGAACTCCTGCTTTTTGGCTGAGTTCTCGATCGCTCGAAATCCCGGCCTGTTGCATCAGCCGTTGCAGTTGAGGAGCATAATCTGGAATATTAGCTGCCACGAAAAATTCATCCAAATTAATAAATGGACATATTCTCGATCGTAAACTGTTGCGAGCTTTAAGGAAATACATCTTTGGGGCGGGCTAGAAGCCCACTCCACAACTTTTGTGGCACAGGCAAGATGCCTGTGGCGGGCTCTTCGGCCCACCCCACAAAAGAAAGTGGCACAGGCATCTTGCCTGTGGCGGGCTCTTCGGCCCACCCCACAAAAGAAAGTGGCTATTTGACTGCAACTTTCTCGGCGGCTGTTGTAGTTGTCGCAGAACCTTGCAAATGCGCTTCTAGGAACCACAAACGCTTGTCAATTGCCCGGGAGATTTCGGTGTACAAGTCGGCTGTATCGGCGTCGCCGAGTTCTGATGCTTTGTCGATCGCCACTCGCAGATGTTGGGCGTAGGGTGCATAGCGATCGGCTAAAGCAGTGACGTATTCCTTGCCATCTAGAATGTCGAAAGGAAATTCTGGCAAAATCGAATCTGCGGCGGCTGTGCGGGCTGTTCCGACAGCCAAACCGCCCAAAGCAGTGACTCGTTCAGCAACCGTATCGACGTATTCTTCGAGTTCCCCGGCCATTTCGTCAAACAGCAAATGCAACTGATAGAAGTCCATGCCTTTGACGTTCCAGTGAGCTTGCTTGACTTGAGTTTTTAAGTCCAGAGTGGTTGCTAGCGTGGCGTTGAGCAGCCCGACTATTTGAGAGCGGGTGGCGGCTGACATATCGATGCGCGTCGGGTAAAGGTGTTGTTTGTGGTTGTTGGTAGTCATAGGTTTTTAGGTTGTTAGTGGTGATTGTCGATCGAATATCTGAGACAGTTTTGACAGTTTTGGCTGTTTTGGCTGTTTTGGGCGATCGAATATTTGCCTGTCGTGAATTGCTCAGGCTAGGTGCATCTGCAACACAGCACGGGGAGCTCGGCGGATTTTGCACGGGATAGTTTCTAAACCGAGGCGCTGGCAAGCTTCGTACCGGTGGCAGCCGGAAAATCCGTAATACTGGCCATCTACTTCTAGCACGTCGATGGGTTCGTTTAAACCTACCTCCCGGATGGATTCCATGAGGGCGGCTACTTTAGTTCGATCGTTGACTCGGGGCAGGGGGCGGCGAATCTGGTTGAGGGGTATGGCTTCGATCCTCATGGTGGGTCTCTTTTTTGCTTCTTGTTAAATCATACTCGTAATGACTTCGACTTGGCAAGAGAAATGTCGGGAAATTTTGAGCTTGGGAGAACGGGGGCGTGCGATCGACCGTTTGCTGTAGTGTTTGAGGTATAACAAAAAGACAGAGGTCAAGCCTGTTTTTAGCGGTAAACGCGTTCAGCGTGGTTTATATAGAGCCTCAACTGGCAAAACAATCAATGCTGATCCCGACTTCATGAAGGGAATAGAGGGATTGCCGTTTATTCCTGTAGTTTTAGGACTGTGGACTAAAATTACCAACGTAGATGTCTAACATTGACTACTTTTGGGTAGCTTTGTCCAGGTTTTTACGAGCGGTTAGAAAATCCTAACTACTGCTATTTTGGCAGGAAGTCCCCAAAAATAATTTATTGGTAACACGCAGCACCGCTAGGATTTTTCATGCCTTTCGATAGATCGATCGACCTCAACGTTCTAGGTACAGTGGGACAAAAGATAAATTGTGGTTTGATATTATGGCATCATCCCAACCCCTCAAAGGTCTTGAATTGATCGACTGCGCCAAAGCCAATGCCCAACAAGGAATCACCACAGCCGCCGAGCTTTGCGGCTACGGAAGCGACCTCAACACTTTTGAGCGGGAACTCAAAGAAGCTTGCCAAAAAATCGGCGTCGAAGTCAAGGAATTGAACGACTTGATTACGGATCAGCAGATGATCAAACAAGGAATGGGCATCGAAATTGCTCCAGATACTCCCTCAGAACTCTAAAATCGATCTCCAGCACACCAGGAAAGAGAGCTAAAACCGCCCAGACACGAGTATTGTCAGTCTTTCACAAGAGGCAGGCTAGAATATTTTGCATGGGAGCTTCTGACTTTTGGCAGGAGTCGTGTTTCCTCCCACGAAGATGGTTCTTTCTGGAGGATGCTGAGATTGTTAGGAGGACTGTCGTGTCAGATCAGCAAGATCGAATAATGCGTTTGTTTATAGAGGAGGCTAAGGAGCACCTCGATACTCTAGAAAATGGTTTGGTGGATTTGAAGTCCACGATGAAAGACCCCGAAATGGTCCAAGAGATGTTTCGAGCCGCCCACTCTGTGAAAGGAGGGGCGGCTATGCTCAGCTTGGATAGTATTAAAACAACCGCTCACCGCTTGGAAGATTGTTTTAAGGTACTCAAGGATGGGCCCGTCAAGCAAGTTGACCAAACGGCAGAATCTCTATTTTTAAAGGGAGTTGATACGCTTAAAGACTTGCTGGCGCGACTGGAAGGGCCTTTTGGCTTGAGGAATGAAGAGGGAGAAAAACTCGTCCAGCAGGTGATGCCAGTTTTTGCTCAACTGGAAACTCATCTCAACAACTTGGCGGCGGGCAAAGTTGTGGCGGTTGCTACTGCTGGAACTCGTGCACCTGTCGCGGCTCCAACAGCGGGCGCCGCGCCGGGGAATTTTGCTGTTCAAGTGATGGTTTTACTGAAAGAGATGTTGCAGGTGTTCAAGCAGAAAGAATCTGCTGCTAGCCGTCAGGAATTGGCGACTGCGTGCGCTCGACTCTATAAGTTGGGAGCTAAATTTGAGCCTTGGCAAAATTTAGTTAAAACTGCTAGAGGGGCGATCGTTAATCCCAAAAACTCTTATAAAGTCTTAGCTCCGCTGATTATCAAAGAGCTCAAGGATGCGGGAGATTTGGTGCAAACGGGGAAAGTTAAGACGATCGCTCCGAGTAAAAATTTGCTACTTTTGGTAGCAGCCCCAAAACCAGCAGAGGTAAGCGCCCCAGCAGCCCCAGCAGCAGCGTCGAAGCAAGTAGCTCTTCCCGCTGAACCTAAGGCGGTAGTCAAGCTTTTGCTCAAAACCTTCAACAAAAAGCAACTCTCGGAAATTGCCAAGTTACTGGTTCACGCCATTAAATCCTCTTCCTAGGAGCAAGAGTTAAGTGGCAAATAGTTTGCTAAACTTATCTAAAGTTGATTGCTGAGAGTCAGTTCCATGTTTGCCGTCAAGCGAGCGCTCAAATTAAATAATACTGAAGCAACCTTGATGGCAAAACACGCAGGCTTTCGG
>NZ_JAEQDD010000164.1:0-7846 GCF_020737885.1 Microcoleus sp. PH2017_34_RAT_O_A
CCCGAAACATCCCAGCGCAAGCGAGTGTCTTTACTGACAATCCAAGGTTTTTTGGGAATCGCGCAGGGTTTGAACAAAATGGTACATCGTAGATTTGTCTACAAGTGTACCACCTTGTCTATTTAATCGCTAGCTAGGTAGTAGCTCAGGCGTCGCTTTCAATGTGAATAAACAACAAACCCATTACCACAACCGGCATCAGCCAGCAAACAACCGGAATCAAAATCCAAGGCAAGAAAGAAGCAGCGTAGGAACCTGTCATATCAAAATCTCCAAACTAAAGTTAGTGTGTGGCAACAGGGATATTTGGGAGTGGAGTCTAATTGTTGACTAAACCCCGGAAAATGGCATCGATGCCGTTAAAGTTTTCGAGTAAGAAGTAGGCAGCAAAGACGCCGCTCATTCCGCCAATGAAGAAACCAGCAGTGAGCTGGCTCCAGCCTTCGCCGGTTTTCAGGGCTTCGGGAGTCATGGGATTGGCGCTCGGGTAGCTGCTATTGTCATTTTTGAAAGAGACTAAACCGTAGGCAGACATACCTGTTGTGCCGAGCAGAACTAAGACGAGGGCTGTAATTAATCCGCCGAGATTAGCTGCTTCTGGATAATCCCGCAGTGGGCCTAAGACGATTTGGGGGCCGACAAGGAAATAACCGTGTGCCAAACCGATTTCTAAACCTCGAACTAGGGGTGAGAGTCCTTTGCGGTAGGCGGGCAAATTCCCAATGAATGCTTGTGTGAAATCAGAAGCACTGATGGGAGTTGCGAGATGACCCGTGAAGGGGTCGCCGTTAAAGGGTTTAATAAGCTCTGCATCTCTGGGATCGGCCATATTCTCTTTTTCCTCGCTGTGCGTAAAAATTGAGGCGTTCAAGTCATATTTTACGCAGGGACGTGTTTCCTATTTGCATAATTGGCAGCTAGCTTTAGAAAAGTTCACTATTCTTTAGTTTTGGGAAGAATTTTTCTTTTGTCTCCTATACCAGAAAGCGAGTCGATCGGGCGACACTCCGAAAAAATAAGCAATAATTACTATTTGATTGATGGCGGTGGTTTTGAGTACCCCAAGCTGCTGCCAGCGGCGGGCGGATGTCAACACGGGCTCGGGTACGATTTGGATGCGGCCTTGTTTTTTCAACCGGCGTACAAATTCAAAGTCTTCCATGAGGGGCAAGTCAGGAAAACCGCCGATTTGGTCAAAGATAGCTGAATAAAGAAAAATGGCTTGATCGCCGTAGGGCATTTGCAGAAAGTGCGATCGGCAGTTTACTCCTATTTCTACGAGCAGCAGACAGAGCGTGCGGGCATCAATCTTGAGTTCAAAGGCCCCGGCGACTGTTTGGGGTTTGGCTAGTGCAAGGCGTGCGCCAGAGTCGTAGCCGGGAGGCAAAAGAGTGTCTGCGTGGAGAAACAGCAGAATATCTCCAGTAGCCAAGGCCGCACCTGCATTCATTTGAGTGGCGCGGCCTTGGCTACTGGAGACAACTCGGACGCCCAAAGATGTTGCTATTTCTGCGGTACCGTCGTTGCTGCCGCCATCGGCGACGATAATCTCAACATTTTTGGCATTTTGGGCGGTGGAAATGACTGAGGCAATTGTAGCTGCTTCGTTTAAGACGGGAATGATAATGGAAATTTTGAGATTGAGATTTTCGGGCGGCATAGAGAATCGATCACCGCTGGAGAGAGAGAGGGCGGGTTTTGTACAAAGCTTATCTGTTATTTCAACAGGTAGCGACAGTTTGATGGCTGACACATGGGGCGGATAGAAACCGGGTTTCTACGAATTTTACTCTCTGGTCACGATAAATATACGAAGAAACCGGGTTTCACTCTTGTCGCAAAGTGCGATCGCGAACTTGCCTTTTGAGTTCCTCGTCTGAAACCCTTGATTTCCCGCAGGTAATTCCTGTGTCTGGCAAGCGTTGCCCTCGTTCTCGATCGCCCTGAAACCCTGATTCTAAGATTGACAATCAAAAACTGTCCCTAGTTTGATTATTTACTAATTTATTTGCTAATTTTTGGCTTTTTCTCGCGCTTGCGACTATTGTCGCAAGCGCTGTCTAACCGCTGCATTTGGTTAGACAAATACATTTACTATAGTATGACGTTGTGGTTTCACAATCAAGTATTTTTTATGATTTATAGATGACAATTTTTAATGAATCAGAGAAGTTAAATATAGTTTATTTATTTCAAAATACTAATATCTAAACGCAGCAAATCCTCCGGCAAATCTATGTCTGCAAGAGTGGGAAGATAAGCAATATTGAGGTCAAGATTTTGGGCGATCGCCTGCGTAGAAGAAAATACCTCACTGGTTCCCCACTTAATTCCGCTGAACAATTCCGGTATCGATCGGCGCAGCCCGATTAGATAATAACCGCCGTCTGTTGCCGGGCCCAAAACTAAATCGTGCTGGCTCAGTTTGTCAAAAGCTTGTGCCATGATTTCTGCTTTCAGATCGGGACAATCAGTTCCTATAATTGCAGCTTTGTCAACCCCTGAATTAAAAGATTTTTGAAACGCTGCTGTCATTTTTGCCCCCAAATCGCCGTCTATTTGATTTTGATAAATAATATCTGTTCCCAACCAGTCTTGCATCTGTTGTTGGTTGCCACCTGTGTGGTGAATTTCCACTGATAATCGGCGGGAGTTTTGAAGAGAGAGGGCGCGGGCGATCGCCTTTTGGGCCATCAATCGGTGCAGGTTGGCAGCACCTGTTTTTCCCAGCACAGGAATTAGTCGAGTTTTGGCTTTGCCCGCTTCGGGATAGCGGGTGAAAACAATCAGTTTTTCGGAAATCATAGATTATTCATAATTTTTAAAGAAATGACCTAATGCAGTCCCGGACGCAGGGGGGGCTAAAAACCCGGTTTCTGCGCCGCCTGCGTCCACAATAATTTTTCGGAGAAACCGATTTTTTCGCGTCCGCGATTACTAATTTAATCCCTGGATTCAACCCATCCTAAAACACTGTCAACTGTCAACTGTCAACTGTCAACTGTCAACCGTTAGCTCATTTCTAGCATTCGCTGGATAGGTTGCAAGGCTGCTCGTTGCAGTTCTTGAGACATAGTAATTTCGGGGGTTTGATTTTTCATAGCTAGATACAATTTTTCCAAAGTATTTAATCTCATGTGCGGGCATTCGTTGCAAGCACAGGTATTATTGTTAGGAGGAGCGGGGATGAAGTGTTTGTGCGGTGTTTGCTTTTGCATTTGGTGAATGATTCCCGGTTCAGTTGCGACAATAAAAGCTTGGCTGGCACTGGATTGAGAATATTTGAGCAAAGCGGTGGTTGAACCGATATAATTGGCGTGGCGAAGTACCGGAGGTTCGCATTCTGGATGGGCGATGATTTCGGCTTCGGGATTTTCGATTTTGAGTTGAACTATCTTTTTTTCTGAAAAGTTTTCGTGGACGATGCAGGCTCCTTGCCAGAGTTCCATGTGTCTGCCGCTTTGTTCGATGACGTAACGGCCGAGATTGCGATCGGGCCCAAAAATTATCGGCTGATTTTCGGGAATTTGGTTGACAATTTTGACGGCGTTGGAGCTGGTGCAAATTATGTCGCTCATTGCCTTGATTTGGGCGGTACAGTTAATGTAGGAAATAACTAAATGGTCTGGGCGATCGGCTTTGAAAGCTGCAAAGGCTTCGGGCGGGCAACTGTCGGCGAGGGAACACCCAGCATTTAAGTCTGGTAGCAATACTAATTTGTGGGGATTGAGGATTTTTGCGGTTTCTGCCATGAAATGAACTCCGGCAAAAACTATGACATCGGCGTTGGTGTTGGCGGCTTTGCGGGCAAGTTCGAGGGAGTCGCCAATGAAGTCTGCGATGTCTTGAATGTCGGAGTCTTGGTAGTAGTGGGCGAGAATGACGGCGTTCAACTCTTGTTTGAGGGCGTTAATTGCTGCAAACAAGTCGTCGGGCAGTCTGGTTTGGGTCAAGTTTTGAGCAGGTGCGGTGGTAAACACAGTTAAAATATTCCGGGGAAGGTGGCGGCTGGACTTAATATTTTGAATTATAGTTGAATTCACCAAAAACGGTGGTAAGCGGGTGGTTGGGTTGAAATAATCTAAAATCTAAAATCTAAAATCTAAAATTGGCTGGGGGAGAGTGCAAAAATTGGTCGCTGTTTCTTATGCTGAAGAAGAAGGGGCTAGGGATCGATCGCGCATGACAAATCAAATGAATCAGACTAAATCTATTAAAATTGCGGTGGTGGGGGACGTTCACGATCGCTGGGAAGCGGAAGACGGCGAGGCCCTGAAGCATCTTGGCGTTGATTTGGCGCTGTTTGTGGGGGATTTTGGGAACGAGTCGGTGGAGGTGGTGCGGGCGATCGCATCTTTGGACATTCCGAAAGCAGCAGTGTTTGGGAACCACGACGCTTGGTACACGGCGACGGAGTGGGGCCGCAGTCAGTGTCCGTACGATCGCACCGTTGAGAATCGGGTAAAACAGCAGTTAGATTTAATGGGAGAAGCCCACGTCGGTTACGGGAAACTGGATTTTCCCGAATTGGACATAACTGTGGTAGGAAGCCGCCCGTTTACTTGGGGGGGTTCGGAGTGGAAGTACAACGATTTTTATTCGGAGTGGTTTGGCGTAGAAAGTTTTGAGGAGTCGGCGAGGCTAATTGCAGGGGCGGCGGCAGATGCGGACTGCGAAAATGTGATTTTTCTTGGTCACACGGGCCCGACGGGGCTGGGAGAGGCTGCTGAAGACCCCTGCGGGCGTGATTGGAAGCCGTTGGGAGGGGATTGGGGCGACCCGGATTTTGCTGAGGCGATCGATCGAACTCGCAGCGCCGGAAAGCACGTACCGCTGGTAACTTTTGGTCATATGCACCATCAACTGCGACATACTAAGCACGAGTTGCGGAAGTCAGTGGTGAGTGCGAAGGGTACGGTGTATTTGAATGCGGCCAGCGTACCGCGAATTATTGTGGAGAGAGAGTGCTCGAAATTGCGGAATTTCTCGATCGTCCTGCTGGAAAAAGGAACAGTGTCGGAAATGTCTTTAGTCTGGGTAGGGGAAGATTTCGCGGTGCAAAGAGAACAAATTCTTTACCGGCAGACTGAATCTGCTACTGCTTGTAGTTAGCGGCAATTGCTGGTATGATAAAATCTATGCGCCTGGAGAGGTGGCAGAGTGGTCGAATGCGCCTGACTTGAAATCAGGTGAACTGAAAGGTTCCGTGGGTTCAAATCCCACCCTCTCCGTTTTTGACAACTACGAAAAGAACTGGCAAAAAATCACCCCTGCGGGGGTGATTTTGCTTACCATGTAATTTTTCTAGCCAACTTACTCGATTTAAGCGGTTTCCTCATCCGCCGGATCGCCGTAGGGATCTTCGCTGGCGGGGGTCAGATTGCCGAACATTCCAGCATCCGCGTAGGAGTCGGCAAAATTTGTTTGTTGGTGGGCTGCCCAAAGCGAAGTGAAGCAGCCGGACGGGGCGAGTCCGAAACCAAAAGCAGCACTGGTGAGGGAGAGAAGGCGGGATTTATCAGTCCGGCGGGATTTAACTGCGCCTCCGTGCTTGTCTGAAATGGTGGCAATTTTTTTGTGGAAATTCTGGAGATGTCGATCGCACTGCTGTATGAATAATTAACCGAGATAGAAAGCCACAGTGGCTTTTCAGAATTTTTATGAAAATCCAAAATATAATTACTGCTGGATTGTCGATCGCCCTTTTATTAGCTGCAACCAAATACATACCTGATTTTAACCAGCAAAACCAAGTCAAGCAATTGCTGGAGACCAAACAGTGTCCAGAATGCAATCTCAGCAATGTCAACTTGAAGGGAATGGACTTACAAGGATTTAACTTGCAGGGAGCCAACCTAGAAGGTGCTAACTTATCAGGAGCAAAACTGGCGAATGCTAACTTAAAAAATGCCAACTTGAATAAAGCCAACCTGACAGGTTCTGATTTGGGATGTAGCGGCATAAGTTTCAATCTTGATACTAATGGTCAAGCAGCAAATATGGATTTTAAAGTTAGTGCCGTACCCGAAAAGAATAACCCAGAAAATGCAGTAGTTGGTTTTAACATGAAATCAACAGACCGAGGAGCCACAATGCGTTTCAATCTTCCGGGATGCGCGGATTTTGAGAATGCTACAATGCAGGAAACTAAAATGCCCGATGGCAACATTCATCCTTAATTTCAGCAAATATAGTAACCTGCTGTATCATCATTTCTCAACTGCTTTTCATTCTTTCTGTTCTCTATTTTCTCTTTCTCTGTGTCCTCTGTGGCCTCTGCGGTTCATAAAAAAACCGCTGTCTCAATAGCAGACAGCGGTTTTTTAGGCCAGTAATTACCAGCTAAAATTAGTGAGCAGAACCGTTACCGTGATACTTGTCACTATCGTAGAAGCCGTTTTTTGTGCCGAAGAACAAACAGCACACGGTGAAAACTGCTGTCAAGACTGCTAAAACTAACTTAACGTCCATAATTTACTGTCTCCTGTTGAATGAGTGCAAATACTCAGATTGTAGAATCTTTTTGGCTGGCGCGGACATCTACCAGCGTAGCGCCTGATTTGCTGGGCTGTACTCTGGTGCGCCAGTTTCCTGACGGGGAGATTATTCGGGGAATGATTGTGGAAACAGAAGCTTACGCCCCGGGAGATCCCGCTTGTCACGCTTACCGACAGCAGACTCCTCGCAATCAGGCGATGTTCGGGCGTGCGGGTATCGGCTACGTTTACTTTATCTACGGGATGTATCACTGTTTTAACGTGGTGACGGATGCGGAGGGAGTGGGTAGCGCTGTGCTGATTCGAGCTTTGCAGCTAGATGCGCCTCCTGTCAAGTTTGCTGCTGCAATTCCCGAAAAAAAGCTGTTGCGCCTCGCCGCCGGGCCTGGGAAGCTGTTTGACACTCCCCTGCCTAAAGGCGAGGGGATTCTTTGTTCATAGACTCAACTTGCTCAGACAGGATTTCTCCAGCCAAAGTAGAGGTCAAATCTCCCAAAGCGTTCGGGCTTAAAACCCAAGTTCCGGTATGCCCTACCGTACTCAAGGCTAATTTCAGAATATTAATCGCTGCGTTCCAATCCCTATCCATAACAAATCCACATTCACAAACGTGGGTTCTTACGGATAGGGATTTTTTTACGATTGCACCGCAATTTGAACATTTTTGTGAAGTATAAGCAGGATTAACGGCAACCGTTACCCGACCAAATTTCACACCAAAATACTCCAACCACTTTCTGAATTGATACCAACCTGCGTCATTAATCGATTTAGCGAGACAGTGATTCTTTACTAGATTCTTTATTCTCAAATCTTCGTAAGCGACCAAATCGTTAGATTGGATTACGCAACGCGCCAGTTTCTTAGCGTGTTCTTCACGTTGCCGACTTATTTTGAGGTGTACTCGTCCTAATCGATTAATTGCTTTCTTGCGGTTGGCAGAGCCTTTCTTTTTGCGAGAAACACGGCGTTGCCGAAACTTCAGCCGTTTCTCGCTTGTTCGATAAAACTTGGGATTCGGTTCAACATGACCATCGGAGTCTGTATAAAACTCTTTCAGTCCCACGTCTAGTCCAACTGTTTTACCTACTGGTGCTGCATCTACTTTGTTGTCGGCGCTGATTGCAAATTGAACGTAGTAACCATCAGCGCGATGTATCAAACGAACTCGTTTAATCTGATCGATTTGGTAGAAATTGAGATCCCACGTTCCTTTTAGTTTGAGCTTGCCAATTCCCTTTTTATCAGTGAATGTGATTTGCTTCCGAGTTTCTGAGAGTTTCCAGCCGCTGACTTTATACTCAACTGAGCGACTGTTTTTCTTGAAAGTCGGATAACCTTTCTTTCCG
>NZ_JAEQDD010000165.1:0-7400 GCF_020737885.1 Microcoleus sp. PH2017_34_RAT_O_A
ATCTCAAATCTCAAATCTATAGCGGTTCTAAAAAAAGTGAGGTATCTTAATGCCCAATGCCCAATGCCCAATGCCCAATGCCCAATGCCCAATGCCCTATCCGCATGAGTATCTAATCTTTTTGATAAAAGTTATATGTCAATGGTAGATATACCCTACATAGGGTTGAAATTTAGATAATTTCAAAGTTGTTTGACCCAAGATTCAGGTTAGAACCGACTTGGGCAACAATCGAAACTTGTCCGTTTTGATTGCGGTAGTACAGCAAACCGTCAGCCGGGTTGTAGACGACATTAGCCGCGCCCGGAGTCCCAGGAGTGTTGGGATTGAAATTGGGGTCTGTAATAAATTGGTTGCCAACTAGATTGCCCGGTATCAAAGCATTAAATACAGCTCCATCGAGTTGAATTTTATCTTCTGTAGGATTGAAATCTGTCAGCGTATCCATATTATCGGCACCGACAAACTCGAAGCGGAATGTATCTGCTCCTGCACCACCTGTGAGGGTATCATTTCCTCTGTTGCCAGAAATAATATCGTTGCCGGCACCGCCTTCTACGATGTCATTGCCTTTGCCGCCAAACAAAATATCGTTTCCTTCGCCGCCCCTAACGGTGTCATTTCCTAAATTGCCATTTACAAAGTCATCTCCAGGGCCTCCCTCAACCACATCATCGCCTTTACCGCCGAACAAAGTATCATTTCCTTCACCACCGATAAGGTAGTCATTGCCCTCACCGCCGAAAAGGTTGTCGTTCCCGTCACCGCCGAAAATGTTGTCGTTGCCGAGGTCGCCAAACAGGAAGTCATCGCCACTGCCACCGTCTATCAAATCATCACCTTTACCTCCAAAAACAGTATCATTGCCTTCTCCACTGCGGATGGTATCGGCTCCTTGATTGCCAAAAAGAACGTCTTCGCCAGCACCGCCCTCGATTAAATCATCGCCTTTACCGGCGAAGACAGTATCATTGCCGTCGCCACCTCTTACGGTGTCATTGCCGTCTAGAGCAAATATGATGTCATTGCCACCTAGAGCTGCTACTTCATCGTTACCAGAACCTAGAATGATTTGATCCGAACCGCTACTACCGTTAATCCTGTTTGGTATATCGGGCGAGCCTTGAATAATTAAACCGCCAATAGCGTTAGGTTGAACGCTTAGGGGTTGAGTTGGATTTGTTATTTGGGACATTGCCAGTGATCTCGCATAGGGGGGATATCTATCGGGAGTCTTCATATCTCTTGTGAATTTTACTGGCTAAAATCCTGATGTCCGGAATGGTTGTATATGAAATCACTCAAAAAAATCCAATGATTTATTGGATTTTTTTCTCTTGAAAAATACAGATGAAACCGGGAACTATTTAACTATCCATACGTCTTTCATTAAAAACTCAAAACTCTTTTCTATGAACTAGAGTTGCACTAGCTTGGTCTGTCGGAACTAGCAAGACTTCGCTAATATTGACGTGGGGCGATCGCGTCGTGCAGAAATACACGACATCCGCTACATCCTCAGCAGTCAAGGGTGTCAGTCCTTGATAGACATTTTTTGCCTTGTCTGAATCGCCGTGAAACCGGACATTGCTAAATTCTGTTTCCACCAAACCAGGTTCTATTTCCGTCACCCGCACTGGTGTTCCCAAAAGGTCTTGTTTCAATCCTTCAGAAATAGCTCTCACCGCTGCTTTGGAAGCGCAATAAACATTACCTTTCGGGTAAGCTTGACGGCCTGCTATTGAGCCGATATTGACTACGTGGCCGCGGCCTCGGCTGACCATTCCAGGCACGATGTAGCGAGTCATGTACAGCAAGCCTTTCACATTGGTATCAATCATTTCTTCCCAATCTTGAAAGTTGCCTTCGTGCAGTTTGTCTAAACCGCGGCTCAATCCCGCATTGTTAATCAGAATATCGATGTTTTTCCAGGCGTCGGGCAGTGCAGCGATCGCCGATTCGACTTGCGGGCGATCGCGCACGTCCAATTCTAGCAAGTAAATCTCGTTCGCTGAGGAGACTAATTTTGTGTCTGCAAGTTCTTTGGCAAGGCGATCGAGCTTTTCCCGGCGGCGGGCTGCTAAAATTAGTTTGGCTCCACCTGTGGCGAATATCTTGCCACAGGCTGCTCCGATACCGCTACTGGCACCGGTAATGAAAACAATTTGATTTTGGATAGAAATCATTTTTTGTCAGTTGACAGTTGACAGTTGACAGTTGACAGTTGACTGTTAGCAGTTGTCAGTTGATAGTTGACAGTTGTCAGTTGTCAGTTGACAGTTGACAGTTGTCAGTTGTCAGTTGATAGTTGACTGTTAGCAGTTGTTATTGGTTATTTGCGATCGATAAGCTTCCAGGTTCTGATTCCAATGCCCGATGCCCGATGCCCGATGCCCGATGCCCAATTCCCCATAACACCTATTTTATTATTTAACAACCCGCAATCGCACGCTAACCATTGCAATTCCGCCTTGTCGCATCAAAACTGCTGAAATCCAGCGATTTTCAGGAGTAGCCGGAGCTTTACCTACTTTAAAAATCCCGCCGGAATTCAGCAAATCCAGATCGACTTCTGCGGACTTGAAAAAAGTTTTTTCGTTAACGGGCTCCTCCAAAATAGTTCCGATTAAAATGTCATTGCCGATCGGCTCTAGTACAATGGCATCAAAATTGTACTCTTCGCCCACCTTGACTTGCTCCGGCACATTTACTTGAAGTTTGGGAGGATTTTTACCAGAAGTAATCTGATTTTGTTCTGCTAAAATTTCTTGCTTAACTATTTTTTCACCCTCAAAGCGCTGCTGAGAACGGATGGTAGCTTTGAGGTTTAATTCTCTGCCATCCTGTTTCTGGGTGCCTGCAATTGTAGTTACGGTATCAGCGATAATTGCGTTACCTTCGGTTTTCCAAGACTTCAGTTCGGTGCGATAATTCAAATTCGGATATCGCTGCCAGAGTTGGGTGAGGGCTTTTTCCATGCTTTGGCTGTTTAAGCCGTCAGAATGAGTGAAATTCTGGCTGTAAAATGCCATGACTGCTTTGACATCGCGCCGGTTGGCGGCTGCGTCTATTTCTGTTAGCAGTTTGGTGAGTGGGGCTGGAGCATTGGCAGGGGTTTGGGCGATCGCCTGGGGAGTTGCCGCGATCGCGCTTACCGCACTCGGGTGCAATACGCCAGCACCTACAACTGCTAAACATAACAACATTTGAGCGATCGACTGGCCGCCGAAGCAGCCAAACACGATCGCGCGTTGGCGCAGCCCGCCCCTACGGGGGCTACGCCAACGAAGAGGATCGGCTTTTTCGTGCCGACTGCTGGCAAAATACTGAGATACACTTGGCACTAAATTCAAAAAATTACGCATTAGATGATACTTTGGTTATTTGTCAGGGGTCGCGGCGCGGGCAACGGTTCGCCTGCAACGAAAAACTGACAACGGAAGGAGAGATACGGCACAATCTCATTTTAGATTGCTGATTGAAAATTAGCTGAAACTGCCGGAACAATAAGCATAATAATCTAAAACCTCTAATCTAAAATCGATCGACCTGTGGAACTTGTAAAAGAAACAAATACCTTGACAAAAACCCCCCTGCGGTTGTTGGTTGCAGCTAGCGGCACGGGAGGACATCTATTTCCGGCGATCGCCACAGCTCGTCAGTTGAGCGACTGTCAGATCGAATGGCTGGGAGTGCCAGACCGCATGGAGACGCAATTAGTTCCCTCCCTTTACCCCCTCCATACGATCGCCGTTGAAGGCTTTCAGCAGCGATTTGGACTCGGTACACTGCGAATTTTGGGCGGACTCCTCGGCTCGATCATTCAGGTACGGAAGTTGCTCAAAGCGGGAAATTTTCAGGGAGTATTTACTACCGGCGGTTACATCGCAGCACCGGCTATTTTGGCGGCTCGCTCTTTGGGTTTGCCGGTGATTCTCCACGAATCTAATGCAATTCCTGGGAAGGTGACGCGGTGGTTTAGTCCTTTTTGCACTGCTGTGGCGATCGGATTTGAAGCAGCGGCAAAGCATTTACCCCGCGCGAAAACGGTGGTTGCGGGTACGCCAGTGCGATCGCAATTCTTGACTCGCGAACCTCTAAAGTTACCAATTCCTGACAGCGTACCTGTAATTTTAGTAATGGGTGGCTCCCAAGGAGCTGTCGCCGTCAATAAATTAGTGCGCGAATGTGCTCCGGCTTGGTTTGAGGCGGGTGCGTGGGTAGTTCACCTCACCGGAAATAATGACCCGGATGCTGAAAGCTTGAAGCACGAACAGTATCTGTCGATGCCATTTTATGATAATGTAGCGGGTTTGTTACAGCGAGCAAATATAGCAATTAGTCGATCGGGCGCCAGTGCTCTAACAGAATTAGCAGTTACAGGAATGCCTTCTATTTTAATTCCTTTCCCCCACGCCGCAGACGATCACCAAAGATTTAACGCCGAAGTATTTGCCGCAGCAGGCGCCGCCGTGGTATTCCGTCAAAGCGAACTGACAGCAGAGGTATTGCAAAGCAAAGTCTTATATTTGTTAAAAGATTCCGAATATTTGGCAAAAATGTCTCAAGCTGCTCTTCAATTAGCGGTGACAGACAGTACGGAACGTTTGGCAAATTTAGTCAGAGAATTGTTGACTCGATACCGAAAATTTGACAGCGCTGCTAATTGAACGAGATATTTTTAATGAGGGTAAAGTGTAAAGTCTCTATCCAGCCAAATAATATAAAGCACAGCCCCATCTCGATAACCAACCATCGGAGCCATCCCGCAAAACCGAAAAGCAATAAAATTTACATCATCCTTAAGATGGCTAGGAATAGCCGCTCTAATAGAACTTTGGGCAATCTTCTCATAGCCAGATCCGTGACGGGGAGAAGCATTAATTTGACTCCAGGTAAGCTGACTTAACTTGTATAGCGTATCTGCAAAAGCTGCCTTTTCATCTTTTGTACATTGAGCAAGAGAGTAATCTTTATTCATGTACTGCAAAGAAAATACAGGCGACTGCTGCTCTGGCGGTAAATCAACAATTTCTCTAGATGAAATCCTTTTCCCTTTTTCTTGGCGTTGATTTGCCTTAAGATGCTTCTTCACAATTGAGTTGAGTCTTGAAGTATTTTTTCAGGGATTGATGAGTAATTTTTCCGCTATTTTGAGCAGCAAGTTTCCAGGGATATTCTTCGTGTGTCATGTTGCTTAACTTCCATGCAGCAAACTGCCCAAACACAGAGTAAACTTCATCAAGCAGGCTCTTAGTTTCTTCGTCGTAAATCGAAAAGTTTATATATTCTGGACATGGAATTGCACCAGTACCATACTTTTTATAGTGACGGTACAAATCAGGAACAACGGGCCCGTGAGTCCATGCTTCTATGGCTTCAGGAAATAGCGGTTCATCGTACAAAGCTAAATGAAAGCCTTGAGCATAGTAAACCAATTTCTGAAGCTTGAGATTAGATATCAGATCGCCAGCATCTTCACTTGCCTGAGCCAAAAAGTATTTGGCTGCATCATAACAACTCAGCATAACTTACTTGCTAGTCATTAAAGGGCTAAACTAGAACGAGATTTTTTTGACACTCCCGCGACTCAACCAGACTATATTTGTCTGGAGACGTTTTCACGGGGAATTGCGAGCCGTGGGAGTTTACTTACATTATACTATATTTTCTCAATCTATGCCATATTCAATTTAACAAAATTAACTACCGATTCTAAGCCTTCTTTTGTCTTCAGGTTAGTAAACACAAAAGGCTTCTCCCCGCGCATCTTTTTAGCATCCCGTTCCATCACGCCCAAATCTGCTCCCACAAAAGGCGCGAGATCTGTTTTATTAATTACCAATAAATCCGACTTAGTAATTCCCGGCCCGCCCTTGCGCGGAATTTTATCCCCCGCAGCCACATCAATCACGTAAATTGTCAAATCCACCAACTCCGGGCTAAAAGTTGCCGCCAAATTGTCGCCGCCGCTTTCGACAAACACTAAATCTAAATTAGTAAATTTGTATTCTAACTCTTCTATAGCTACCAAATTGATCGAAGCATCTTCGCGGATAGCAGTGTGGGGACAGCCTCCAGTTTCTACTCCCAAAATGCGATCGCTCTCCAAAGCTTGACTCCGAACCAAAAACTGTGCATCCTCCTGAGTATAGATATCATTAGTCACCACAGCAATCTGGTACTGTTGGCGCAGCGTCTTACACAAAGCATCCAGTAAAGCAGTTTTTCCCGAACCAACCGGGCCAGCAATTCCTACACGAAAAGCACTCATAGCAATTTTAGATTTTAGATTTTAGCAATCTTGGACGGCTTTTTAGGTACGTTGTTGCGCTTAAGCGCTCTTTCATCAGATATAAGAGAAGAGCGCTGAAGCGCAACTACGTACCTTGGATGAAAGCACTCTTTCATCAGATATAAGAGAAGAGCGCTGAAGCGCAACTACGTACCTTGGATGAAAGCGCTCTTTCATCAGATATAAGAGAAGAGCGCTGAAGCGCAACTACATACCTTGGATGAAAGCGCTCTTTCATCAGATATAAGAGAAGAGCGCTGAAGCGCAACTACATACCTTGTAATTTGAAATTTCAACTGCGAAACAAGCGAGTGTACTGAGTTTCATGCGCCATGCTAGCCAGTCCCAATCCCCAACTGCAACTACCGAGGTCATCATCTTCTAATTGTAAAACTTCTTGCGCCGTTAAACTAATTTGACACTGCAAATCTAATAGTAACTGTTGGCCCGCAGTTTGACCGAGAGGAATCAGTTTCACGCCCGCACTCGCTAAATTTGCAGCCCAACTGTACAAATATCCTACCACGGCCGCTTCCTCTTCAATCTGCCAGCAAGCCGCCGCTATCCCAAAGCCGATCGCAAAATTGCACTGATTGCCACCAACTTCCACCAAATCTTTTACAATAGTTGTCAATCCAGAAGGTACGGGCGATTCCCTGCGGGATAGCTTCGCTTCACGCAAATCCAGCAACAACCGCGTCAAAGTCCGCCCCATTTGCCAACTTTGCAAGCGCAACTCTTCAGTTTCCTTAGCAGCAGTCGCCCAAGCATTCCAATAACTCAAAGCCCTCAAATCCCCAATCTTCGCCGCCCTCAAAGCCCGTACCGCCACAGCCGCTTCTACTCGCACCGCCCCAAATTCCAGCGAATTTTCCAACCAATTCCTCAAACTGCTCTCGCTGTCGATCGCACCAGCTTCTACCAGACTCTCGATTCCCTCAGAATAACTATAAGCTCCCACAGGTGCAAAAGCTAACTGCAACAAACATAAAAGTTGATTGTTCACTGTTATTTGTTATTTGTTATTTGTTATTTGTTATTTGTTATTTGTTATTTGTTATTTGTTATTTGTTATTTGTTATTTGTTATTTGTTATTTGTTATTT
>NZ_JAEQDD010000166.1:0-7046 GCF_020737885.1 Microcoleus sp. PH2017_34_RAT_O_A
GGGCAAATAGTCTCGTGCGGCCACAATTTGCTCAAAAAGCTACCCAAATAGTCAAGGATGGGTAGCTTTGTCCATAAATTAAGTTACAGTTCCTAACCCATTATCTGAGCCTAAACACCGACATATTTGCAATCGAAACTTACGTCGGTAAAACGATCGTAAACTCACTACCTTTACCCAACTTCGATCGCACCGAGATACTCCCACCCATCCCTTCTACCAACGTTTTGACGATCGCCAAACCCAATCCATGTCCGTCACTAGCTACTTGAATCCCAGCCTGTGGCAAGCGAGTCCGCGCTTCATCTACCCGATAAAAACGTTCAAAAATCCGACTTTGATCCTGAAGCGGAATCCCCACCCCCCGATCGCGTACCCGAATCATTGCCTGTCCGTCAAAACGATCGATACTCAAGATAATCGGTTGCTCTGCTGCTGAATACTTCACCGCATTATCGATTAAATTGATTAATACCTGTTGAAGCCTGTCTCGATCGGCAATTGCTTCGATACTGGCTGTCGCCTCGACACGGATCGCTCGATCGCTATATTTCTCCGTCATATGGGCGATTTCTGCTACCACATCATTGAGTGACAAACGTTCGAGATGGTAGTGTGCATATCCACTATCGGCTCGCGCTAAGTTCAACAAATCCTGAAGCAGTTGCACCGTGCGCTCGGCTTCTGATGCCGCTGTAGAGAGGGCTTCTTGCTGGTAATCGTTTAAATTGGTACTGCGGCGGAGGACGCTTTGCAAATAACCCACTACCACCGTTAACGGTGTGCGTAACTCATGGGAGACATTGCCGACGAACTGACGCTGATTTTCCAAAGCATCCGCCAGCCGTGCCAGCATCATATTAAAAGTTTGAGCCAATTCCTTGACTTCACTCGGAGCCTGAGTGAGTTGCAACTGGGCTTTGTTCAAATCTGCTGCCGAAATCGCCCCAGCAATCTGGCTTATTTCTTGCAACGGTTGAAGCGATTGGCGAATGCGCAAGGCGATCGCAAAGATGGTGGCGATGGTTGCCAAACAGCAGACGGCAGCTAGCCCCTGGATGGCGGCAATGAGTTGGTTTTGTTCTGATGTGACATCCTGTGCCATATAGACCTTGCCCAGGGGATTGTTCCGCGCTGTGACTGCCCCCCGATACAAAATTAGATAGCGATCGCCCACTGGGTACACCTGGGGTTTGAGCGGCATATCGGCGATCGACATCACTTCATCGCTCACTTGACTCGATTGCGCCAGAAGCTGCTTACCATCGGTACTTTTGACCCAAATTGCCAATCCGGGCACCGAGACATTATCGATCGTTTTTTGCAGCCCCGTGGCAACTGGCAACATCTCGCTATAGAGTTCGACATCGCGGGGAAACCGAGTAGCAATATACTCCACTTGCTGAGTATGTGTGGTAATCAAAAGCTGCTGCATTTTCCAGCTCGTCCACACCGCGACGCTGCTCAAGCCCAGAATTGACAGCAGCGAGATTTCTACGGTGAGCCGAAATTGCAACGATGCCGGATCGAAATGTTGCTGCTTGATTTTCTGGAGCTTCGCTCTAAATCTATCGATCGGTTGCATTGGAAAACCTTGTGGTGCAGTATTTTCAACCGAAATTGAGTGTCACTATTCTTATTTTATCATTATTGCGCTGACATCCTAGCCATAAATGATTTTGATCTAAACATTAGCTGAGAAATTCAAGAAATTATCCTACCAATTACTTATCATTTTCTCATGAGAAACTCTGTTTACCAGAAAAATGGGTTTAAAGCCCCGTCCTTTGAGGACGGCTTTACAAAGTGTCTTGACGGATTGTAAAAGGAATGTATAATGCAGCAAGGAGGTGATGCAACTGTTTAATCTGGCGTATGAGTTTAAGCTAAAACCAACAACGTCACAAGTTCCCATCTTTGAGGATTGGTTGGAGCAATGTCGCCGTGTCTACAACTATGCTTTGAGAGAGCGTAAAGACTGGTACAAATCTCGCAGTTGTCGGATTGACGCTTGTTCCCTTCACTCGGAATACATTATTCCAGCGGATACACCCAGACCGACCTATTCAAGCCAATGTAAAGCGCTAACTGCGTATCGAAAAAGCAGCCACCAACTAAAGCAAGTTCAATCGCAGGTGCTGCAACAAACTTTACGTCTCTTAGAAAAAGCGTTTGTCAGTATGTGGGAACAAGGACACGGATTTCCCCGCTATAAAAAAGTCGGGGCTATGCGTTCCTTCGTGTTCCCGCAGATGGGTGTTGGGGCGATTGAAAACTCAACGGTAAAATTGCCTGTTATAGGCAGTGTTAAATTTCGTCAATCTCGCCCCATTCCAAGCGGTGCAACAGTCAAACAAGCTAGAATCGTCAGACGAGCTTCTGGCTGGTTTGTAATGCTAACCTTGCAATGGGATGTCAGTGTACCGCAGGCAATGCCCCACGGTTCATTCCTTGGAATTGATGTCGGAATTCTTCACTTTCTAGCAACTTCTAGCGGGAAAACCTACCCAAATCCACGACCTTTTAAGACGCTCCAACGCAAGCTTAAATTGCTGCAATAGCGAGTATCAAGAAAAGTAAAAGGGTCAAAAAACCGAAAAAAAGCGCAAGTAAAAGTGAGTAATCTGCATGAAAAAATTGCGAGTATCCGCAAGGATTATTATTGGAAGTTAGCTCATGAGTTGTGCGACAGTGCAGGTTCAATGTTTGTTGAGAATTTAAACTTGGTAGGATTGGCTCGCGGTATTCTCGGCAAACATTGTTTAGATGCGGGATGGGGGCAGTTCTTCCAGATTCTTGAACAATGCTGCTTGAAGCGCGGGGTATTTTTTCTCAAGGTAGATGCTAGAAAAACCAGCCAGATTTGCCCGAATTGCCTCACAGAAACCGACAAGAAAGAACTGTCCGAGCGAGTTCATTCATGCGGACATTGCGGATATCAAACAGATAGAGATGTCGCAGCAGCACAAGTAGTCTTAATTAGAGGACTTGCAGCCGTAGGACATACGGTCAAGATGCTTTCCGAGGGTAAAGCGGTTGCGCTCCCGGTGACGAAAGAATCCCCGTCCTTATAGGACGGGGAGTGTCAATGGGTGTATTTTTGAGTCAGGTAGGCATTAAACGGCAAGCCAATTGTCGGCAACGAGTCGGTGCTGTCGATCTCGAACAATCGATCGAATCCAAAATGGGATTCAAAGGAATTTAGCAAGCACCATGATTGACTTTCCTGGCTACCAAGCGATTGAGAAATTCTACGAAAGCTCTAGATCGGTGCTGTACCGAGCGCGACGCTGTACGGATCTCGTGCCTGTCATCCTCAAAATATCGAATCGAGAATCTCAGTCACCCCAAGAGATCGATCGATTCCAGTTGGAATACGATATTTTGCGAAGCTTAAATATTCAAGGTGTAGTTACAGCTTACGCTCTAGAAACTTATCCAGAAAATTCTGTCATCGTCCTCGAAGATTTCGGTGGAAAATCTCTTCCAATGTGGCTGGTCGAGCGAACATTTAACCTAGTAGGATTTCTGAATTTAGCAATTAGGCTAACATCAATCTTAGGAGAAATTCATCAGCACAACATCATCCACAAGGATATTAATCCATCTAATATCGTCTTCAATCCCACCACGGGACAGGTGAAGATAGTTGATTTTGGACTCGCTACCATACTATCGCCAGAAAATCCCCTAGTTCGCGAGCCCAATTTGCTCGAAGGCACTCTTGCGTATATTTCCCCAGAGCAGACAGGGCGAATGAATCGATCGATCGATTATCGAACTGACTTCTATTCATTAGGTGTGACATTTTATGAATTATTAAGCTATCGACTGCCATTTGAAACGACGGATGCGTTAGAACTCGTCCACTGTCATCTTGCCAGAGAGCCACTCCCACTCCATCAAATCGATCCAGCAATTCCCCTGCCACTGTCCGATTTAGTGATGAAGTTGATGGCAAAAAATGCCGTAGATCGCTATCAAACTACCGATGCTATTTTGGTGGATTTGCAAGCGTGTGTGGATCGAATCGATCGAACTAGCAGTATAGCAGAAAAAGTTACCGAACTCGACAAAACCTCAACTATTACTAAGAATCACCTTGCTTCTACCAGTAACACTACCGGATCGGCAGCACTCGATCTAGCAGCACTAATGAAAGCATCTCAAGCACTTGCTGGCGAAATTGTGCTAGATAAATTGTTAGCAAAATTGATGACAATCGCGATCGAAAACTCTGGCGCACAGCGCGGCTGTTTGCTCTTGCAAAGTAATGGCGAACTAGAAATTGCCGCAATTGTCGAACCCCAAAACGTATCGATTTTACCAGCGATTTCCCTCGATAGTGAAGCTGGTAAAAATTTAGTTTCGCTGGCGATAGTCAATTATGTTGCAAGCACTCAGGAAAGCATCGTCCTCAATCGAGCCGTAACAGACTCTAGATTCGATCGAGATGCCTATATTCGCGCTCGTCAGCCGAAATCAATCCTTTGTACCCCACTGATTTACCAGGGTAAACGTGCGGGTATTTTATATCTAGAAAATAATTTAACGACAGATATTTTTACCCCCCAACGATTAGAAGTTATCCAGTTTCTGTCTACTCAAGCAGCAATTTCTCTCGATAATGCCCAACTCTATAACCAACTAGAATTGCGCGTACAGCAACGCACGATCGAATTGACACAAACGAACGACAGACTTCAATCCGAAATCTTAGAACGCCAAAAATCCGAGCAAATCCTCAGATCGATCGTTGAAGGTACCGTTTCCGCAACTGGTGTAGACTTCTTTCGATCGCTTGTCCGTTCCCTCGCCCAAGCTCTCGATGTCCGCTATGCCTTTATCAGCGAGTGTATGGATGCGCCACCTACTCGCGTGCGGAGTTTTGCCTTTTGGCAGGGAAATGAATTTGGCAACGAGTTCGAGTACGATCTGCACGGTACGCCCTGCGAGCGGATTATTGGTAGTAATAGCTATCAGTGTTTCCCCGCCCAGATCCAGAGCTTATTTCCTGAAGAAAAGGATGAATTGGAGGCAATGGAAGCACAGAGTTATGCTGGCATTCCATTATTGACTTCGATGGGCGATCTGTTGGGACATTTGGCGGTACTAGATGACAAGGAGATGGAATCTAACGAGCGCACGCAGGCAATTCTAGAGATTTTTGCAGCACGGGCGGCAGCGGAGATGGAACGTCTGCAAGTAGAAGATGCCCTGCGAGTTTCGGAAACCAAGTTCTCGACAGCGTTTCGCTCCTCTCCAGATGCGATCGCCATTAGCACCCTCAACGATGGTTGCTACATCGAAATCAATGATAGTTGCTTGCGGATGCTGGGATATCACCGCGAGGAAATGCTCGGACGCAGTACCCTGGAACTGGGGGTGTGGGCAAATCCAGCCGATCGAATCGCGATCGCCCAACAGTTGCAGCAACAAGGTACCGTCAGCAATCTAGAGATCTCGTTTCGCCGTAAATCGGGGGAGATTTTCCCGACGTTGTTTTCTGCCGAGGCGATCTACTTGGAGGACGAACCATGCTTATTAGCGGTAGCGGCTGATATTACTCTACTTAAACAAGCCGAAAAAGCGTTAGCTAGACTAGCCGAAATTGGCGAACTAGCCGCCACGATCGTCCATGAGGTACGAAATCCTCTCACTACGATTTTGATGGGCTTAAATGCCTTTAAAAAACTCCAACTCTCCGAGCGATTTCAAGAGTATCTAGCTCTCTCATTAGACGAAGCCGATCGACTGCAACGCTTATTGAGCCAGATTTTACTCTATTCCAAACCCCAGACACTCGATCGATCTCGACTGGAACTAAATAGCTTCATCTTAGAAACGTTAAGTACCTTACAAACTATCCCTGCGGCTTTGGGAAAACAGCTTGAATTTATCCCGATCGAACCGATTTATGTGTTGGTCGATCGAGATAAATTCAAGCAAGTAATCATTAATTTGATCGTTAATGCCTGCGAAGCAATAGATATCGGCGATGTTATTACCACTAAGCTCGATCGAACCGAACATCACCGCGTTTGTCTGCAAATTCATAATGGTACGCCAATTCCTGCCGATATTTTGCCACGATTGACACAGCCTTTTTTTACAACCAAAGCCAGTGGCACGGGATTGGGTTTGGCGATCGTCAAACGGATTGTGGAAGCTCACGATGGGGAGTTTAGGATTGAGTCGGGGGAGGAAATTGGATCGATCGTCACAGTGAAATTGCCAACTATGTTGTCTTAGAAATACCTCGAATACTATAGAACCCATTTGAGATCTTTGCTGGCGATCGGAGATCGTCAGCTAGAGACGTTTACACGGTTACAGTGACACTCCAGCCAAAGAAGATCGATCTTAATTTTATCTAACGGTTCGGTTCAGCGGCAACCAACTAACTTGAACGATAGACAAAAAAGTTTCGCTCGCCGCTGCAACCGAATTGTTATACAGATTTACCAGCATTTAATTCAAGTACAACCATCGCTATAACTTCCTAGCAGTTATACTGTAAGTCATTGGTATTTTAAATTTTTCCTGGGCGATGAGGTTTGGAAAAGCATTCCAATATTCATCTGAGTGTTCGCCAAGATACTCTATCATCAAACCCGCCTTCACGGTAGTGCCCTGAAGGAAAGGATCAGAGTAAGTTATAATTAGAAATAAGTGTTTGCCATTGCATGATCTGACATTAAAAATTCATTGTTGCCCTAATTGTGGTTCAGAAGAAGTTAGTCGAAATGGTCAAACTCGGCATCATAAACTTTCATTATAAATGCCGAGAATGTGGTCGTCAATTTGTTTTAAATCCAGCAGGTCAGCCTATTACAGAAGAACAAAAAGAATTAATGTCACGGATGCTACTTGAACGTATTTCTCAGGCAGGAATTGCTCGGGTACTTCAAGTGTCAGAAGATACAGTGCAGCGATACGTTAATAGCCAAGCGGCTGCTGTTAAGAAGCAAGTGGAAGTGACTCCCAAAGAAAAAAAGCGCTTGAATGTTCAGATGGATGAGTTATGGTCATTCGTTGATAGTAAA
>NZ_JAEQDD010000167.1:0-7749 GCF_020737885.1 Microcoleus sp. PH2017_34_RAT_O_A
TTGGGCCCCAAGAGCGCTGAAGCGCAACTACGTACCAAGAAAGGTATGTTGTTGGGCTTGGGCCCCAAGAGCGCTGAAGCGCAACTACGTACCAAGAAATGCCCAATGCCCAATGACTATATGTCACCAATATATCCAATTTTATATTCATTCCGCCGTTGTCCCTATGCTATGCGCGCACGTTTAGCGCTGATGATTAGCGATCGCGCGTGTGAGTTGCGGGAAGTTGTTTTGCGAGACAAACCACAAGAAATGTTAGATGTATCTCCGAAAGGTACAGTACCGATATTGATTGATGTTGACGGGCGCGTACTCGATCAAAGTATCGATATCATGTTGTGGGCGTTGGAACAACACGATCCTGAAAAATGGTTGAGGCCAAAGGAAGGTTCTGTTGCAGAAATGCTGGAACTTATCTCTCAATTTGATTATGGGTTTAAATATCATCTTGACCGTTATAAATACCCTGAGCGTTATGCTGGTGTTGATGCTCAAGCACATCGCGATGAATGTGCTTTATATCTGGGGAAACTCAATGCTAAATTAATCAAGAATAAATATTTGTTTGGTAATAATGTAGCATTGGCTGATATGGCGATCGCACCTTTTGTCCGTCAATTCGCCCATACCGATAAAATTTGGTTCAACGAACAGCCTTGGATTCCCCTACAAGCTTGGTTGACAGCCTTCACTGACTCGGAAATTTACGCCAGTGTGATGCAGAAATACCCCAAATGGGAATCGGGGAATCCCACCGTTATTTTTGGGCGATCGTAATTATATTCAATCAACAGATAAGATTGCTTTCATTTGTTATCAATTCTTAAAATTATCTGCGTTTATCTGTGTTAATCTGCCGGATATCTGCGGTTTACCTATCCATCAAAAATTTATGCAATAAATCTCATATCTAATGTTATTCTATTCCCTCAGGCGTTAGTGTATTCTAACAGATATTGTCAGGCTAAAATTATGATTGATGTTGGTTCATTAGTTCGATCGCCCAAAAACGATATGGGAATCGGAAAAGTTGTCGAGGTATCCCACCCCGATGCCATAGTTGAATATTTTTGCTCAGTAAAAAACCGCATCCGCAAAACTGTACCCCTCAGTTTGCTACAAGAAGCCCGACTTCAGCGTCAAACCCGCTGCTACCTCTGGAGTACAAGTCAGGAAAGGTGGATAATTGGCCGAGTTTATGACTGGGATGAAGATAAACTAGAGTACGAAATTGACCTCCCCGACAGCCAAAGTTTGCAAGCTGTCGAAGCCGAGCTTTACGTTCGCTGCAATATCCCGATCGCCGATCCGATCGACATTTTAGCAGTTAAAGGCCAAGAAACTCCCTATTTTCACGATCGCCGTTTGGCTTTTGTCCAATCTGCGATCGAACAGCGCGCCGTCAGTCGCGGCATGACGGGCTTAATTTCTGCTAACATAGACCTGTACCCGCACCAAGTTGAAGTCGTGCGGCGCGTCCTAGAAGACCCAATCGTGCGCTATTTGTTGGCAGATGAAGCTGGACTGGGGAAAACAGTAGAAGCGGGAACAATTCTCCGCCAATTCTTGCTAGACGATGCTAACGGGCGCGCTGTGGTAATCGTTCCCAAATACCTGCTCGAACAGTGGCGGCAAGAGTTAGAAAATAAATTCTATTTGTCTCATTTTGCCGATCGAGTGCAGCTTGTTTCTTTGAGCGAAATCAATCAAATTAGCCGCAATGCTAACCTAGATTTTTTGATTGTTGATGAAGCGCAAGAACTCGCAGCCATGGCTAATTCGAGCGATCGCAATCAACAACAATCCTTTGAACTCTGCCAGAAACTAGCTCATAAAAGCAAAAATTTATTGTTATTATCTGCAACGCCAGTCATCGGCCGCGAGCAAGATTTTCTCACGATGCTGCACTTGCTAGACCCCACAACCTACCGTGTTGACGATTTACAAAGTTTCAAAGCACAGGTGCAGAACCGTCAAGAAATTGGTCGAACTTTACTCGATTTCCGAGAGACAACACAGCCTGCTGTTTTGCAAACAAAACTTGCTCAACTTCGCACTCTTTTTGCTAAAGATGATTATTTAATCGCATTGGCAAAGGAATTAGAAAAAAGCCTAAAAACCAAAGAAACCGAAGAAAAATCTCGCCTGATCCGAACTATTCGCACCCACGTTAGAGATACCTACCGCCTGCACCGCCGCATTCTCCGCAACCGCCGGGATGCGGTGGAAGATGTGATTTTCGATCGCGATACAGTACCTAAAGCCGAGTACGATCTGAATGACGAACAGTGGTCTGAAATTCAAACTGTACTCGATAAATGGCGCGCTGCTGCTCCCAAATCTAGCGAATATCAGAGAATTTTTCTGCTGTTTTTCCGCGCTTCCGGTACTTGGTTGAATGTTTTGGAACGGGTTATCAAAGCTCGCTTGCAGAAAAAATCTAGTCCAGAGCTCGATCGCGAATTTGGACAAAGCGACACCGCAATTTTGACCAGAACTGCGCTGTTTTCCGAAGAAAGGGAACTGCTGGAAACCTTGCTCAACACTGTGTCAAAGGTCGAGGAAGGGTTCGATCGACTGGGTTTGTTACGAATCGCTATTTTGCGATTTCTCGCAGTTGCATTGAAGGTTCCGCGCGAATATCACAGCAATCCTCGCGATTTGCTCTCCAGAATTCAACAGCAAATTAAACGGCCGATTCCGGGCGAACGTTTCCCGAAAATTGTGATTTTCACCAGTTTTACGACGACTTGTCAAGAGATTGCGGAAAATTTAGCTAAAATCTTTGGTAAAAAGGCGATCGCCAGTCATGACATGACCAAATCAGCGGATGATGTGGAGGCGAATCTCCATCGGTTTAAGACTGAACCGCATTGTTTTGTCTTGGTGTGCGATCGATCGGCAGAAACAGGCGTCAACCTACAATTTATAGATTGGTTAGTCCACTTCGATTTACCGTGGTTTCCCAACCAGCTAGAACAAAGACTCAGCAGAGTCGATCGCATTGGTAGCAAAATGGGAGTGCAATTTTGTTTGTTTGCAGGCCCGGATATGCCCGATAGCCCCCACGAAGCTTGGTTTCAAGTCTTAAAAAACGGGTTTGATATCTTCAACAAATCGATCGCCAGCCTTCAGTTTTATGCCGAAACCAAACTGATTACACTTGAAGAAAAGTTGTTTACTGAAGGAGCAAAAGGCCTATCAAGCGAACTTGAATCGATTAAAACTGAAATCGAACAAGAGAAAATCAAAATCGATGAACAATACGCCCTCGATGAAATTGATATTCTTGATGACAGCGCATCTCAGTATTTTGAATCCCTCGACAACTGCGACGCACGCCATAAAGAAATGCAGCGGGCGGCGGAAGGTTGGTTGTGTCAAGCCCTCCATTTCAA
The DNA here is from genome assembly GCF_020737885.1 of Microcoleus sp. PH2017_34_RAT_O_A. NCBI lineage: Bacteria > Bacillati > Cyanobacteriota > Cyanophyceae > Oscillatoriales > Microcoleaceae > Microcoleus > Microcoleus sp. PH2017_34_RAT_O_A. The sequence continues at coordinate 3,399 of NZ_JAEQDD010000167.1, forward strand.
ACAAGTCGAACATCCCAGTATCTCTGGTTTGGTGCGCTATCAACCTACTCAAAAAACCTTAATTCCCTCCAAGGATTTGACAACTCAATTAGTTCCCTATTGTCAGCAATACGGTAGTTACAATCGGCGTATTGCTCATCAAAATACCGATGTCGTTCTTTATCGAACTGGCGAGGGATTAATTGATGCACTGGGCGCCTATGTTCGCTGGGACGATCGGGGTCAAGCTTTTGCGATGTGGCGTCACGATGAAAGTTGGGATGCTGCGGAGGGGAAGGAATGGTTCGGCTTTCAGTTTAATTATTCAATTCAAACTGATGTGCAGCCTGCTGCTCAAGTTTTGCAAGCACAAAACATCGAAAATTACAATTTAAAAGCTTTGCAACGGCGCGCTGATGCTCTGTTTTTGCCAATTTTTGAAACTGTGTATGTAGATGCTCGCAGCGAACAAATGTCTCTGGTAGAAGAGGCGGAAGTTTTGGCAATCTTGCAGCGCGGTTATAAGGGGAAAGGCGGCCCGAATCGGGATTACAATTTGTCTAAAAATCGCACGTCGCTGATTGACAATTTTGTAGATTCCCTGGATTGGGATGATTTTTGTCAGAAGGGGCGGGTGGTATCGGAGGAATTGCTGCGCGGGCGCGAGGCTTTTGTCGAAATGTGCAATAATTCTGCTACCAGTGCTGCAATTCAACTCAAAAATCGGGTGAATCAATTGCAATTACGTTTGAATCGACTTTCTAAATCGGAACAGCTTTTAGAATCAGTTTTGGCTGATGAAATTAGTACCGAAAGTTTGTTGAGTCAAGCGGTTTTAGCGGGAATTCGCCACCCGCACCTAACTCTTGAGTCGGTAGGATTTATTGTGATTTCTGGGCGTGCTCCTGTGAAATCGGAGGATGAGGGATAATTTGTTTTGGTGAAGTGCGTAGGCCGGGGCCCGGGCGTAGCCATCGCTCTTTTTGAGGGCGATTCCCTACCCTTCACCGAACCCTTGCGGGAAGATAGCTTCGCTTCACGCTCTTTTTTGAACCGATTCGGGAACACGGGCTTTTGGGTTCGTGCCACGATGGACGCTGATGGATGAAAAGGATTTCGGTATGTATGATTGTGAACTGCTTCGGATGTTGATCGATTACACTATGGTATGTTGAATTTTTATTGCAATAACTTATTTTAGGGGTGTAAATATGGCTGATTTACCATCAAGAACTACTGAAATTATAAATCAATTAAAACAGCAGGCTTTAGATATTGTTAATGAAGCTTCTGCCTTGGAATTAACCATTTTTGAACTATTTGGAGAGACCGAGGCAACGATTGCGGCACTAGATGAAATGAAAAGTGCAGCCGATGATGCTGAATCTTCCTACTCTCAACTATCTACTATCCAGCTTCAAATTGCCCAAGCTCAACCTGTTGCCTCTGGTGATATGCTACAATTACTAGAACGAGCTATAGCACGAACCCAAGCAAGGATTCCGGCACTGGAGCGTAGTATTGAAGAAGTTAAGATGGAATACAACTTGCCATGAATAAACAACCGCGCATCCCCGATCCAGAAACATCTAAACGTTTGCTAGCTAACCTCCGCCGAACTCGTATGGAGGTTCAAGAAGTCAATTTAGAATTAGGAGAAATTAATACGCTACTGGCAGAACAGCTTCGCCTGCAAAGATTGAATCGAGTCAGGCGATCGCTCAATAGCTCTACAGCAGAATTGTAAATTTATTAGCCAAAGCCACAAAAAGTTTAAGAAACGCGAGCGATATTTTTTGAACCGATCTATCGCACAGGCTTTTGGGCCCGTGCCACGATGGATGCGGATGGATGAACGGGATCTGGCATTTACGGGCTAAACATCCTCAAAAATTGCTCCCCGCTGCTGTAAATTTAGCTTGACATCTTCCGCAAGTCCCGAGTTATTCCCAAACCTCGCTGACTTGACATTCGCACCGCTGAAATTAGCATTTGTTAGGTTAACTTCGAGCAGATTTGCGCGACTAAAATCGGCACCGCTGAGGTTTGCTAAAGCCAGACTGGCGCGGTACAAATCTGCACCGCTCAAATCTGCATTTCCGAGGAAAGCGCCACTCAAATCTGCACCGCCGAATTTAGCGTTTTGCAGGTTGGCGTCGCTGAAATCGGCATCGTTTAAGTTTGCACCCCGGAAATTTGCCGCCGGGAGATTTGCACTACTAAAATCCACTGCACTTAAACTCGTCCCGCGCAAGCTACCGCCCGCGAAATCCAGTGCGGGATTGAGATTGGCGATTGTTGCCAGTTCTACAAAATCATCGGTTTCAGCAGCTATAATGCGATCGACCATTTCCTGCAACTCGGCTTCGGCTGGCGCGATAATTTCCACCTCAGGCTGTTCCACCGCAGGCAAATTGTAAGACAATAGCGCCCAACTGAGAGCCGGTTGGAGCTTATTTGCTAAATATACAGTCAGGATTCTTTCTAAAACCGAATGTTGATTTGGCGTAATATCGTGCGGCCACAAACCCTCCGCATCTGTGAGATAAATATCTTCTTTCGCAACTTCAAAAGCCGCTGCAATCCGCAATGGTTTGGCGGGAAATTCTCCCAGTTTAACACTTTTTAGCAAACCTTTTAATATTGGTTTTCCCCGTTTTAATGAAAAAATCCAAGCGGGTTTTGTATCGTCGCCGATTGTGGAAACATGACAAAACGTGCAGTCAGTTTCCTGGATTTTTTCCACCTTCTCGTTGTCTCGGACTTTCCGCTGACTTTCGGTTGACAAAATCTCTGTACTGCTGTCGATGGGCGACAGCTCAAAATCACCCACTAATTGACGCGATGCTACCGGAATTTCGCAGTTTTCCAGATTTAGTTTGAGCGTTCCGCCTTGCAGACCAAATTTAACGCGGCCGCCCAGCAGCGGTTCCCAATGCTCGTTAAAATTGAGGCTCAAGTGAATGTCAAGCTGCTGGGTTTGGGCTGCAACTGATGGCACTGGAATTGCTTCTAGTTGCATCCACAAGCAATCTGGGTATTTGTTGTGAGACTCTAGCGATCGCATATCGGTAGAAGTGCTGGCTCTGCCAGACTGTGATGGAGATTTTGACGAGTGCTTTATTTTATTTTATCACTCTTGAGCAAAACTCTTAAGCAAAATTTTATCTCTGATGATTTTGATAATTTATCGTTGGTTGGTGACCAAGAATTTCTTGATGGTACCCGCCACGTGATTTATCCGTGGAATCAATCCCAAATCGAAAATCTAAAATCCTCTCTTCCCCCAAATTTATCCGTACCCGTGATGCACCTTAGCTTAATTGGTTGGTAGTATTTGGTTTTTTACCCAATTCCGAAATGCTTGAACTAATTCTAAATAATCCATTGTTTCCGCCTGTTGCAAAAACCCGACAATTTCTAAAATATGTACAGTGGGAAATGCTAAACTGCGATCGCACGAAACGTATGCTCTATTTTCTAATCTATTGATAATCAGGCGTTCGCCGTTATAAATCCAAACTTCCGGCACGCCGACATCAGCATAAACTTGCAAGCTATTTTCCGAGTAACTCGTGAGATCGAGTTCCACTACTAAATCAGGTGGCGGACTTTCCTTCGTGTCAATTCTTTTTATTCCTTTAATTGCAGATAAATTCTGGATGTAAAAACATTCATTTGGTTCTGCACTGCTGAGTTCTGGACGCTTAAAAGTTGTGGAACCGACGGCTGCAATGTTCAGTCCGAATTCTTCAGCCAGGGTTTCCACAAATCTGCCGATTATTGTTTTGTAAAATTGGTGTTCTGGTGAAGGTTCCAGAATCTCTAGATTGCCACCATTGTATTTCAGCCGCAGCGGCCGGTCAATGTATTCGGCGAGCAAGGTTTCGTAGGTTTGCCAACTGATACCCGATAACTGGATATTTTGGCCTGGCGAGGTGAGATTTTCAGCGGGCATAGTGGTATTTTGCTGAGTAGTTCGTAGGCACAAGCCGGGGCTTAGCCATCGCACTTTTGGATTATACCATCAATTCGGGCGATCGCAGTAGCATCTTTACTAGACCTGAATTACAAAAATAATTCGGACGGGCTAGAAGCCCATCCCACAAGAAAAAAAATTGTGGGATGGGCTTCTAGCCCGTCCTGAAATTTGATTAACAGGACTTTTACAATCTTTTCTACTCACCCATCTGCGCCGGAAATACCGCAGACAAATCGAGAGACAACTCTGGGAAACCTGGAATTACCACAACCTCATTTGGCAAAACCACTTGTTTTACTCGATAATCGAAACCACCTCTTTGTTTCTGATAAGGTTCGCTGTGCATTTCCAATTGAATATCTACTAAATTAAATATCCAATAATCAGCAA
>NZ_JAEQDD010000018.1:0-56064 GCF_020737885.1 Microcoleus sp. PH2017_34_RAT_O_A
CCAATAACCAATAACCAATAACCAATAACCAATAACCAATAACCAATAACCAATAACCAATAACCAATAACCAATAACCAATAACTAATAACTAATAACTAATAACTAATAACCACTGACCACTGACCACTGACCACTGACCACTGACCACTGACCACTGACCAATGACCACTGACAACTGACCAATTAGTAGCAACTTGAGTTAAATTCAAATGCGGCATTCCCTGTTGAGCAAGTTTCAAGGAACCATCCTGGGGGCAGTTTTAGGAGACTCTATAGGCCTGCAATACCAGAGGCAACTAGCGGGTATCCTCCCCCAAACCGAAGACTTGCAGCCGATTTTACAACTGACAAAACACCAACAATTTACCCTGAATGGCGCAATATTAGCCTTGAATTCTCCCAACACCAAAATACTCAGGGGCAAATATTCCGAATGCGGGAAACTTGCAGTAGCGTGCGCTCAAAGTTTAATTCGGTGTAACGGTTTAGATTTAAAAGATTGGCGCGATACTTGGGAAGTATTGGCAAAGTCGGAAATCTACCATTCTCCAAACACAGAGTTTCAAAGCCTGCTTAACCCTTGTGAAGCTGCGGTTGCTGCGCTGCCATGCGTGATGTTTTTTCACGAAAATAAGGCCAAGCTGCGAGAAAAAATCATGCTGGCGACAGATGTTTTGCCCAACGAAAATAAGGCACAGTTGCAGACAGCAGTGTTAGCTATAGGATATGCGATCGCCCGATCGCTCAAACAAAGACTTGACCCCGGGACAGCGATCGAACAAACCATTGCCTACCTAAACATAGATACTGCCTTAACCGAGTTGCTGCGGCAAGTGCAAATACTACTAGAACAGGGAGCCGATTTAGAAACAGCCACCACTCACCTGTGCAAAAGCGCCACAGCTTTGCGAGGAAAACCAGAAGAGGGCGAGAAACAATCAGAAACTCACTCAAATGTCAATCCAGGAAATTTTATTCCCATTGCCCTAGCTTTCTACTGCTTCTTGAGCACCCCAGAAGACTTACGCTTGTCAGTAGTGCGGGCCGCCCGTAGCGGGATAGCCGGACAACTCACCTGCGCTTTGACGGGAGCTTTGTCAGGAGCCTACAATGGCGCTGCTGCGATTCCTGTAGAATGGCGACAAGTATTGTCGGCGGTTGAATCGCAGCCGCTAGTCGAGGGCCGAGAACCCTCCCTGTGGGGAACGGGCAGCGATGCAAAAATTTTGGAGTTAGCAAGTAACCTGTTTGCAGTTTGGGCTGGAGTTTACAACCCTTCGGCGGGGCCCGATTCCGCAGCCCTAGCCCGCGCAGTGGCTGCACCTTATGTCATTAGACCTCGGAAAATATAAAGTTGGAAGCTTTGGAACAGGAGGGGAAACCCGAAACTAGCAATTAAGAATTAGCAGTTAACAATTAGCAATTAGCAAGTCACAAGTGACAGCGAAAGGAGAGCGACAATTAAAAATTAACAAGTAACAACTTAAATCGGAGGCGCTTGCTTCCTCAAACCCGATTTCTAGGAAAATATAGGATTGGGAAACTAGGAATCGACAGAGAAAGCGGGTTTTTAGCCACAGCGCACGAGAGCTGTTTGAGATAGACAAGGGGTAGTAACTGCTGGCGTTGTTGGCGACACTTAGGAAATCGAACGGCTGTCGAGAGTCCGGTAAATTAGCCTGCTTGTTTAGAATATTCAGGTACGGTAGTTCGGATAAACTCAATCAAGATGCACAGTCAGAATTTCTGACAAAGCTGCTGAGTAACAGTGATATATCTTCGACACAAATGAATACGCTCTCCTCATTAATGCGACAGATTGAGCAGCTAGGGGCTACGCGCTCGCTGCGCCAACACATTGCTCAAGTGCAAAATGGTGACAGTAAAACAGATGCCGATCGCCCTGGCGGGCCTCTCCTGAGCCGTTTTTTGCCCCAGAAATGGCCTGGGCCCGAGACTTTCATTAGATTGACAAGTAAAACCTCAAAATCTAGCCTCAAAAATCAGGCTCGTTCCCCGATGTTGGCCCTGGTAGCAGTAGTTTCGCTCAGCAGCACTCTTGGCCACCGCTTCTACAACCAGCCGAAATTGGATGTGGGGACGAAAGCTCCTCAGACGATTAAGGCTCCTGCTAGTGTTAGCATCCCCGATCACAAAACTACTGAAGAACACCGTTCATCAGCACGAATCGGGGCTGTACCGATATTAATGCTCGATCGCGCGGTCGATCGACAAATCGAGCGAGAATTGCAACAATTTTGGCAACAGGGGAGCCAACTCCGGCGGGCGGTAAGCCCGTTTCCATTTGCGCCGCCCTCGGCGCTCTCAAATGCGGCTCAGGTTTACTTGAGGGGGTGTCCGGAGTGGGAGTGGCGATCGATTTTGGCGCAAGCAGGGGACAACAGTGCAAATTTTGAGCGGTTGAATTTGAATTCCCCGGCAATTGCTGCACCGACGGATAACAAGTCTCAGCAAGATGCGATTGCTCAACTGCAAGCTTACAGCCGATCGGTCGGAGCAGCAGATTTTCAAAGCCTGACAGATAGTATTTCCGAGGCTCGCGGGCGCTATGCCAATGCTGTGGAGGCGCTTGAAAAACCGTCGGTTTCCGCGCTCCGACAGATTTATGATACTTCCCTGTTTGATTTGTCGGATGCAGCTTGGGAGAAAACCCAAACGGGTATGAGTCGGGTGGCAAAAATGATGCTGGCTCAAGGTATCCCGCAGGGGTTGCCAAAAGAGATTTTGAAAGAAGCTGTGAAGCTGCAAGTCGCAGACGAAGTGCCGTTAGAGTCCCAAGCTTTGGCGGTTGAGGCTTTAAGTGCGATTTTGCAGCCAAATCTGGTGAGAGATCCCGAGGAAACCAAACAGCTAGCGGAATTGGCGGCGCAAAAGGTGAAACCGGTGACGATCGCCGTAGAGAAGGGCGATATTATTGTTGCAGAAGGAAAACTTATCGCGCAGCAAGATTTTGTATTGCTGGACTATTTTGGTTTGAGCCGGCGGGGTGTAAATTGGTTGGGGCTGGCGGGTTTTGTTTGTTTAGTCGCGGGGGCTATTGCGATCGTGTTGCTGGTAGAAAGGCACTACCGCTTGCGCCGGAGAGATCATTTGCTGTTGCTGCTGCTGACTTTGAGCGCGCCGGTGCTGGTGAGTTTGGGGCTGCCTTGGACGACTTTGCCCGCGATCGGGATTTTAGCAGGCGGCTTCTACGGTTCGGCGGTGGGAGTGACTGTGGTGGGGCTGCTGTCGGCGCTGCTACCCATTGGCTTGGATGTAGAGTTGATTCATTTGGTGGCTAGCGCGGCGGGGGGATTGCTGGGCGCTTTTATGGCCGGGCGGTTGCGATCGCGCGAGGAATTGGCTCTTCTGGGCGTGGCTGTCGGCTTGACTCAGGGCAGCGTCTATCTGGTGGGGACTTTGATTGCTAGCGCTGCTGCCGGTGCGATTTGGTACGTCGTACTCGGTACGGTGGGTTGCCAAAGTTTGGCTGGTTTGGCTTGGAGCGTGGTGGCGATCGGCATCAGCCCTTATTTAGAACACGTTTTCGACTTGATTACCCCGATCCGGCTAGCGGAACTTGCCAATCCCAACCGCCCGCTGTTAAAGAGGTTGGCTGCCGAAGCTCCGGGGACTTTTCAGCACACGCTATTTGTGGCTAGTTTGGCGGAGGCTGCGGCGAGGGAACTCGGCTGCAATGTTGAGTTAGTTAGAGCTGGTACGCTATACCACGATATTGGAAAAATGCACGACCCAAGCGGATTTTGCGAAAATCAAATGGGCGGGGGCAACAAACACGATGAAATTAATAACCCTTGGGCGAGCGCCGAAATTATTAAAAAGCACGTTACTGAGGGGATGGTGATGGCGCGCAAGCATCGATTGCCGAAGGCGATTCAGGCGTTTATTCCTGAACATCAAGGCACAATGTTAATTGCTTATTTCTACCATCAAGCGCAGCAAATTGCTGCAAAAGAACCTGAAAATTTAAATATTACTTTGGCTGCTGCGGACAATTCAAAGTTAGCGATCGAAACCCGGGAAGTGAGGGAGCAGGATTTTCGCTACGACGGGCCGATTCCGCAGTCGCGGGAAACAGGAATTTTGATGTTGGCGGATTCTTGTGAAGCTGCTTTGCGATCGCTCAAGGATGCCACTCATGAGGAAGCTTTGAATATGGTTAATCGGATTTTGCGGGCGCGCTGGCAGGATAATCAGTTACTGGATTCGGGTTTGACTCGGGAGAATATGTCTTTAATTGCGGAGATTTTTGTGCGGGTTTGGGAACAGTTCAATCACAAGCGGATTGCTTATCCTAGTGCAGTTTTTACTCCGAGGTAGAGACTTGCAAGTTAGATTTTTGGAGAGATTTACTATAGTAAAAATACCGTTATTAGGTTCGTAGTGAGGACTTCAGTCCTCTGATTTTATGCGGACTGAAGTCCTCACTACGAACCTATTTAAGGTTAAATCATCCCCAAATCTAAAATCTAAAATGGTTTAATATGTAGCGCGAAGAGCACCGTGAACCTGAGGATTGCCGCTGACAATTACTACAGTTTGCTTGATTCCGTCAATCAGCCAATGTCCGTCTGTTGTTTGAATCAAAGAGTGAAAATAGTTTCCTGCTGTATCCAGCCGATTCTCTCCAGCTTGGCGACTGGGGTCAAGTCGATAAATTTGGTATGCAGACTGACATTTGGCTGTATTGTGATGAATAGTTACTTCATGATTCGTGCTGACGTGCAGCGTTAGCAAACCTGCAAGTCCCTCTACCCGCTGTTTTATATATTCTTCTGCGGTTATTCGTCTGGGATTTTCACCCCGAAAGTCAGAATAGTCGATATCTATTTCGTCCGCTAGGTGCGATCCTCTTCGAGGGCTTCGCTAACGCAATTTGTCCCAGTCTTTGGCATCGATCGCATTTGCAAAGCCTACGATCGCATCTATAACAGCAGCGCGCTCAACAATCAAGCGGATTTCAGGTAGTTCGTACATAACAAATAAATTTTGTGAGTTGTATGAAGAAGGAAGAAGGAAGAAGGAAGAAGGAAGAAGGAAGAATTTTAGACTAACAATGCCCAATGCCCAATGCCCAATGCCCAATGCCCAATTCCGTAATTCTATCCCTTGACTCCGGCGGCAGTTTCTGTCGGCACAATGTATTTTTGCAACAGCAAAAACAGTCCTAAAACAGGAATAATAGAAATAATGGAACCCGCCGCCACCAAACGCCAATCTAAAGAAAATGTCCCGGCTAAATTTGCTACGCCTAAAGGTAACGTATAATATTCCGGTCTGTCTAAAACTAGCAGCGGCCACAAAAAGTCGCTCCAAGAACCGATAAATACAAAAATTCCTAAAGTAACTAAAGCCGGCTTAATTGCCGGAATCATCACGTGCCACCAAATGCCTAATTCGGTGCAGCCGTCGATGCGGGCGGCTTCTTCTAATTCCTTGGGAACTGCTAGGAATGCTTGCCGCAATAAAAATATGCCGAAGGCTGAGGCTAGTCCGGGAAATATTACGCCTAAATAGCTATTTTTTAATCCGAGTTGTACTGTCAAAATGTACAGCGGAATCATGACTATTTGGAAGGGTATCATGATTGTGGAAATAATTGTAATTAAAATGGCTTCGCGGCCGCGAAAGTTAAGTCTGGCTAAGGGGTAAGCCGCAAGCGCGCAAAACAAAACATTGATGCTGACTGTGAGGCCTGCAATCAGGGTGCTGTTGAACAGGTAGCGCCCGAAGGGGTTGGTTTGCCACACTTTGATGAAGTTTTCGAGGGTTGGCTGTTGCGGCCACAGTTGCGGGGGATATTGAAAGATGTTTTCGCTGGGGGCTTTGAGGGATGTACTGAGCAGCCACAGCAAGGGGAAGAGCATTAAAAGTGCGATCGCACTCATCATCCCATAGATCCACAGCATCCTCCACGGCGATCGACTGCGGTTTGGGGAATTTGGTTTTTTAGTTTTGAGATTGTTCATAGTTGGGATATGATGATAAGTCCTTGCTTCATGAGAAGCCTTGTTGTCCATAAGGGAATTATTGCCATGAAACCGTTTATTTACGAAACAATGTACATTCTGCGCCCTGACTTGGGTGAAGAAATGACTGACCAGGCGATCGCGAAATATCAAACAATTTTGCGCGATCAAGGTGCTGAAAATATCGAAACTCAGCACCGCGGCAAGCGTCGCTTGGCTTACGAAATCGGCAAGCACCGCGACGGGGTATACGTTCAAATGAACTATACAGCTCCGGGCGCTGCAATTTTTCCTATGGAACGCGCGATGCGTCTGAGCGAAGAGGTGATTCGCTATTTGACGATCAAGCAAGATGTCCCAGATGCACCTGAAGCTGAAGCTGAAGAGGAAGCTGCTGCCTAGCATTCGTGTCTAAGGTATGTTGTTGGGCTTCAGCCCTCTTTAGACATATATATAAAGAGGGCTAAAGCCCAACAACGTACCTTTGGGCTAAAGCCCAACAACGTACCTTTGGGCTAAAGCCCAACAACGTACCTTCTATAAAACTGCCCTGCTTTTTAAGAGAGATTTAGGGATATCTGGCCTCGGATCGAAACCAGATTTATCAAGTTCACGCAATTGTTAATCTGAGTTCAAAAACTCCAAATAATTGTTAGTCAATTCTTTGACTGCTAAATCGTGAAATTGTTGGCCATGTTCGGGAGTTGCTAAGGCAGGATTTGAACCCATTCTCCCGTCGGGAAATCGGCGGCGGAAGTCAGCAGCACCGTAAATTTTGTGCCCAGATCCAACTTCTTCCGAAAGCGGAGCTTGCTTGATTGCTTCTGGATAAAGGTACTGGGTTAAGGCGATTTCGCTGGGGGTGGCGTGGGAACCTTCTTGGTTTCCGTACAATTCTTTGGCTAGTTTGTAGACTGAACCGCACATGAACCAGTTGCCGATTTGACACTGGATTCGATCGGCATTTGCTAGATTCAAATCAGACAAATGCGCGTATGTCTCGGAAAATGCTGCTTTCATCGTGGCAATATTGCCACCGTGACCGTTAATAAAGAAATATTTCTCAAATCCAGCTTTTGCTAAAGATGTGATATAATCTCTGATTACAAGAATTAGGGTCTGCGGTCGGAGGCTGATGCTACCGGGAAAGCTGGTGTGGTGCAAAGCCATACCGACATTAATTGTCGGGCCGACTAAGGCATTGGCAGCTTCTCCGACACTCTGGGCGATCGCACCAGCAGTAATCGCGTCAGTTCCGATTAAACCGGTGGGCCCGTGTTGTTCGGTGGAGCCGATCGGGATAATTATGCCTCGGGAGCTCTCAAGATAAGCTTCAACCTCGGGCCAGGTACTCAAATGCAGCAACATTATAGGCAATCTACAGAATTTTTACTTCGTATTGTCGATCGTAGCGGGCCTGGGTCAGTTGTAGGGCGATCTGCTTTTAGTGCGAGCGTCCCCGCTCGCGTCCAACCCACCAAGCTCGCGTCCAACCCACCAAGCTCGCGTCCAACCCACAAAACACTATTCCTCAAAAACCCGTCAGATTGCCAGATTAATCGTTAATTTAGCCCAATATTTTTCCAGTTACCAAGTTTTCGAGCGTAAATCCGATCGAGATTGTATCTTCAACCAAAGCTGTAGGGTTCGGTTAAACTTTAAGAACAACATTACTCATCTTTAATAAATTAACCATTTATTTACTAAAACTTTACCTTTTGATAACCTTTTGCCTGTACGATAAAGCCATCTCCCTATAGATTGGGTGTAACCTGGTCAATTAAAAGCGGGCAATGTTTTACCAAGTAATACCGACCCCGAACAATGACCAGGCTTCTAACGCCTGGACGGAGGCAGACAGCGCAGCTATCGCAACTGCTCAACGGCTATATTTCTTGCACGAGCAAGTAGAAATAGTCGAGCGTATGTCTGTCGGATGGACTGGCGAAAGATTATAAGTGATTGAATAGTCGATCGTTCATAAAAAGCGATCGCAGCGCTAGAGTGCCTCAGCTACTGAAGAAGGCACCTCCCGCTAGCCACATACAAACACAACTCCCACTGATATTTATGTCTTCTGCTGAATTAAGCGAAAGTCCTTCAAGGCTGGCTGTTGGACAAGCCGGCCGCATTTTGTTACTCGAAGGTGAAGACCTGTTGCGGGAAATGCTAGCTTTAGCTCTGAAAGAACAGGGCTATGAGGTGGTGGTTACTAGCGACGGGCGCAACGCTCTGCCTTCTGTGCAAGCTTCCTCGTCATACCACGGTGAATTCGGTTTCAACCTATTAATTATGGACTCAATTAATGGTTTAGATCTGTGTCGAATGTTACGACATCAAGGAAATCCCGTTCCTATTTTGATTATCGGTGCTAGAGGAAGTGCAAACAACTGCGCTTTTTATCTAGAAGCCGGATCGGATGATTATCTCACCAAGCCTTTTGGAATGCGGGAGTTTATCGCCCGGTGTCGGGCACTGATGCGGCGCCAGCGCCTCGGTCAGTTGCCACAACCGATGATGCTGCAATATAAGAACATAACTCTGTATCCTGAAGAGTGCCGCGTCTTGGTTCACGGTATTGAAGTAAAATTTTCTCCTAAACAGTTTCGCTTACTAGAACTATTTATGAGTAATCCCCGGCGAGTTTGGTCTCGCGATCAGTTGCTGGAAAAAATTTGGGGTCAAGATTTTATCGGAGACAGCAAAACAGTAGATGTTCACATCCGCTGGCTGCGCGAAAAGTTGGAAATCGATCCGGGTCAACCGGAATATATCATTACAGTACGGGGGTTCGGCTATCGATTTGGTTGATTGTTTTAATCTGTTGTATGGTTACAAGTTCGAGTTAAATATGACGTAGGTAGGGATACAACAATGTTGTGTCCTTATTTGTATGTATGGGGCAATTATTGATGAGGTACGTTGTTGGGCTTGGGCCCTCTTGAGACGTATAGATAAACGGGGCTAAAGCCCAACTACATACCTTTATTAAATTGGAATATATCCTTAAGTCCAGCAAATTGTGTTACAAAAAGCTAGAGATTAGTGTTCGAGTGCATAGGTACGTTGTTGGGCTTGGGCCCTCTTGAGACGTATAGATAAACGGGGCTAAAGCCCAACTACATACCTTTCAAAAAAATGACCGTCAATTGAGTTTATAGTCTGCGGATAATTAGTCCTTAACCATTTTTTTACCTATGACTATCAAGCGTCGAGAATTCCTACTTTTCTTGGGTGCAACGGGCGGTAGTGTTGCACTCAATTCTTGCCAACAAAAATTTGCCATGCCCTTCTCACCGCCAGTTAACTCTGCCAAGAGTGTGGATAATATGGCACGAGGCATAAACTTCCAACCAGTCAAAGGGCCGATGCCTTTACTAACCAGCAGCACCTTAACAGAAACTGGACAATTCATCCCCATTAGCAGTGCGTCCACCCAGCAGCAAATGCAAGCTTACAGCGCTTACGAAGTAGCCGACGACCTCCTGCTTCCAGAAGGCTTTACCTACGATATCGTAGCTGCTTGGGGAGACAAAGTGGGCGATTCTCACTTCGGCTACAACAATGACTATCTCTCCTTTGTAGAAACTGGCAAAAATCAGGGATTGCTAACTGTTAATTTCGAGTACATCAGTGCCAAGCCCTGGATACAAACTTATCAAAAAGTTATTGGGAAATCTCTGCCTTTTGCTAAGTTAGAAGCGGCAGCTACCTCCGCCGGAAAAGTGGGAGTCAATGCCTTTTCTGCGTCGGAAAAAGACCAGACAAAAAAAATGGTTGCGGAAGTGTCAAAAGCAGCTTTAATTGAGGTGGGAATCGGGGTAATTTCTATCAAAATAAATGATGATGGCAAATGGGTAAGAACGCATTCTCCAGCCGATCGCCGAATTACGGGTATTTCCGGCCTAGAAGACGGGCGCTACCTCAAATCCACCGGCCCGGCGGTAGCCGTGTTCAACAAAAAAGGTAAAGGCTACTCGGACAAGTTGGGCGCAAAAATCATCGGCACTTTTAATAACTGTGCGGGCGGGACTACGCCTTGGGGAACGGTTTTTAGTGCGGAAGAAAACATCCAGAATTTCGTACCGGAACCTGTGTTTGCAGACGGTACATCCTTCGATCCAAGCAATAAAAACTTCTACATCGATGCGGAAGAAATTGGCGGTTTGGGCAATGTCTTCGGCTTGGCGGGTAATAAATACGGCTGGATGGTAGAAGTAGATCCGGCTAACCCCAAGGACTACGGCACCAAACACACTTGGCTGGGACGCTGCCGCCACGAAGCTGTAGGCATTCGCGTAGTAGCCGGAAAACCATTAGCATTTTACTCGGGGTGCGATCGGCGCAGCGGACATATTTACAAATTCGTCAGCAAAAACGCAGTTAAAAACCCCAAAGATAAAGCTAATTCCCAGCTATTGACAGACGGAATGCTTTATGCTGCCAAGTTTAACGCTGACGGCACCGGTAGGTGGATTCCATTAAAAACTGACACGCCTGTCAATCCAGATTTGCCTAGCCTTCATGGAGGCGGAATGATTAATTTGCCGCTGCGTCCTGCAGGCGGTTTTGTCAAAGTCGAAAAAGATGCAGAAGCAGTTGCTTTTAAACAAAAATTCAAGACTTTAAATGACCTCTACGAAGGCACGGCTAAGGAAAAACAAGGTGCAATTTTAATTGATGCTCATTATGCCGCAAGTGCGGCAGGAGCTACTTGCACTGCTCGTCCCGAAGACACTGAAATTGCTCCTGATGGTTCTCTCTACATTACCTTTACTTCCGGTTCTGCCAGCGATAGCGACGGCGGGCCGGATTTGCGAATTTTTCAAGGGAAGGACGGCAAATCTTACGAATACGGCTGGATTATGCGCTTAGTTGAAGAGGGTAACGAGCCATCTGCAATGACTTTTCAGTGGAAAATGTTTGCGACGGGTGGCGAACCGGCTTCGGGCGGATTGGGTTTTTCTAATCCAGATAATTTACTGATTGACAAGGGTGGCAATGTTTGGATGGTAAATGATATGTCTTCTGACAAACTGAATGCACCTGTTGCTGCTGGCAGAGTTGATAAAGATGGGAAACCGATTAGCCAATCTAATTTGCGCGGTTTGTACGGTAACAATGCAATTTGGTTTTTGCCGGCTTCTGGCCCCAATGCTGGGGAGGCTTTTTTGTTTGGAATTGGGCCGATGGAGTGCGAAACTACTGGGCCGTTTTTTACTGAGGATGAAAAGACTTTGTTTTTGTCAATTCAGCATCCAGGAGAAATTAACGGAATGCGGCAGGATATGGCGGCAGACGATCGCAATTTTGCCATGAAGACTATTGATGGTAAGGAATTTTTGCAGACTCGAAAAGTGCCCGTAGGATCGAATTGGCCTCTTAAAACAGTTAATAATCCACCTAAACCTGCGGTGGTGGCAATTCGGCGGGTGAATTCGCAGCCGTTGACTTAGTTTCAATTTGAGCGCAAAGGGCGATCGTCCTTTGCGCTCAAATCCGTCAATCGAAAACCTAAGTATGTCGGGTGCTTGTGTCTGCACCTTACTGCTATTGGGCATCTTGCAGGCGATCGCTTATGGCTTATGGCTTATGGCTTCTGCTATGAATTTGTACGATCGATAAATTACCACCACAGCCCAAAGCTTGCACTCCCGGCACTTTGACTTAAAAAGTGCAACAAATGACCCAGCGCTCGCAATATTACCTCTATTTATTGTAGAATCGAAAGCAGGCGTTTGTATTTATTCATTCATGCACTAAAAAATGTTGTAGAGTCGAGCGGTGCACGCTTCTGTTCAAAAGTTGCACCTCAAAAATCAGCAGACTCTGGCAAGACGGAATAACCAGAATAAAACTTACGAAAAGAAACCGGGTTTTTACAACAAATCTTGGTTTGACAGCGACGAATCTGGTTGCTAAATCGGTTTCTCAACTCCTGTGCATCCCAAAGAGAGCGAAATACGGCATGGCGATTTGGGCGGGCCGTCAATTTTTTGCAGGTGGATGTCGCCCGCCTGCAAGTATTTCTGAACTCAAAACAATCCCGATCCTAATTAGATCCAGCACTAACGTTGTGAACAAAACCCCATCTACTGCCACCGAAGCCGCAAAAACTGCTCGCTCCCGAACCCTGCGAACAGTTCTGATAGTTCCCTTCGTCTTGCAACTGTTCGCGGCGGTGGGACTGGTAGGATATCTCTCATTTAAAAACGGACAGAAGGCAGTCAACGAAATTGCCGATCGACTAATGACAGAAGTAGGCAGCCGCGTCCAACAGAATCTCGGTGCTTACCTGACTGTACCCCATCAGGTCAACCAGATCAATGCTGTTGCGATCGAACTCGGCACCCTCAACCTGGAAGATGTACCTGTTTTACAGCGTCATTTTTGGCGGCAGCTTCAGATATTTGACACCCTCACTTTTACCGGTTTAGGATTAGAACAAAGAGACAACTTGGGGGCAGAAAGGCTCGACAATGGCTCGCTGACTTGGAGAGTATCGACAGCAGCAAGTAACTATGATTTCCGCACCTATGCCACCAATGAATCCGGCGAAATCGGCGCAGTATTAAACAACAAAATTAATTTTGACCCGCGCACTCGCCCCTGGTACAAAGCTGCGGTAGCTGCTGGTAAACCCACCTGGAGTCAGATTTATCCCAATACGGCTGGCATTACTGCCTATCTCGGCGCATCTATGCCTTTCTACGACAAACAAGGCAAATTGCAAGGGGTATTGCTAACTAATATTAATTTGTCCACCATTGGTAAGTTTTTGCAAAGCTTAAAAATCGGCGAAACTGGACAGGTTTTTATTGTCGAGCGATCCGGAATGTTAGTCGCAACTTCGACAGGAGAAAGACCGTTTCATACCATCAACAAAGAATACGGAGCCGAACGAGTTAAAGCAATTGACAGTAAAAATACTTTCACTCAAACCACGGCTAAATATTTACGAGCTAATTTTAACGAGTTTCAATCTCTGAAAACGGCGCAGTCACTAGAATTTGATGTTGAGGGGAAAAAACAATTTTTACAAGTTCTGCCTTGGCAAGATGACAAAGGATTGGATTGGTTAATTGTGGTGGTGGTTCCCGAAGCGGATTTTATGGCACAAATTAATGCCAACAATACTGCGACTATTTTGTTGTGCGCTGCTGCTTTTGTCATCGCGATAATTGTTGGCGTTGTTACGGCTAGATGGGTGACAAAACCAATTTTATCTTTGAACGAGGCTGCCAAAAATATTGCTAAAGGTGAATGGGGCAAAAGTGTAACGCTCAACCGATCCGATGAAGTCGGGGAACTTGCCAATTCATTTAATAGTATGGCGGCGCAACTTCAAGTATCTTTCACAGAAATGCAAGCTTTGAATGCCGAATTGTCTGAGAGTGAAAGTCGATTAAACCAAATTTTGGAAGCAGTGCCGGTGGGTATATTTGTCGCCGAGTCTAGTGGCAAACCTTACTATGTTAATTCTCGCGCTCAGGATTTATTAGGTACAGGCATCATCGCTAATACTGAGTCAGAACTTCGAGAGATTTATCAAGCTTATCTGGCAGGTACCAACGAACTTTATCCAGCAGACAAAGAACCCCTTGCTAATGCTTTTAAGAGAGCCAGCGTTAACGTTGATGATATGGAAATTCGCCAGTCTGACAGGATTATTCCGATCGAGGTTTGGGGAACGCCCATTTATGATGATAAAGGAAAGGTGAGTTATGCGATCGCAGCTTTTGCCGATATCACCCAGCGCAAACAAGCCGAGAAATTGGTAGCGGAATACAACCGCACTCTCGAAGTCCAAGTCACCGAAAGAACCCAAGAGCTCAAAACAGCCTTAGACAACCTGCAAACCACTCAAGAAGAGCTGATTCAATCGGAAAAAATGGCAGCTTTAGGTCAATTAGTCGCCGGAGTTGCCCACGAATTGAATACTCCTCTGGGCGCAATTCGATCGAGTGCCGGAAGTATGACTACTTTTTTAGAGCAAACCATCACCAATTTGCCCTCACTGTTTCAGTCGCTTTCCCCCGCAGAATCTGAAAGTTTTAACACACTACTGTATCGCTCGCTACAAAAAGATCTGACTTTAACAGCTAAAGAAGAAAGGAAGTTAAAGCGGACTTTGATTCGTCAACTCGAAGACGAAAATATTGACGAAGGGAATGCGATCGCCGACACTTTGGTAGATATGGGGATTTACGAGGCTGACGACTTTCTGTCTCTGCTGCAAAAGGTCGATCGCGATCGCATCTTAGAAATGGCTTACAAACTCTCCGAAATCCAGCGAGGAACCCAAACAATCAATACCGCAGCCGATCGCGCTTCTAAAGTCGTATTCGCCTTGAAAACCTATGGCCGTTACGACTCATCAGAAACGATGGCTGCATCTAATATAACCGAAGGCATAGAAACCGTACTCACCCTGTATCAAAATAACCTCAAACACAACGTCGAAGTCATCCGCAATTTCCAAACAATACCGCCCGTAATGTGCTATGCAGACCAACTCAATCAAGTATGGACAAATCTGATTCACAACGCCCTGCAAGCGATGGACAATCAAGGCACATTAACTCTGGATATCCTTCAGGAAGGCAACAATATCAAAGTCGGTGTTACAGATAGCGGCGCCGGAATTCCATCCGAAGTAATGCCCAAAATATTCGCTCCATTCTTCACCACAAAACCCCCCGGAGAAGGCAGCGGTCTGGGTCTCGATATAGTCAGAAAAATTATTGACAAACATCGCGGTAAAATAGAAGTTGAATCTGTTCCAGGCCAAACTACTTTTACAGTTGTTCTACCTGTCAATCTCTCCTAAAACTTAGTTAATTAGCAAAAATGTCTAAACCAATTATCCTGTGTGTTGATGACGAAAAAGTAGTTTTAAAAAGTCTGAAAACGCAACTAAAATCTGCCTTTGGGAATGCTTATCTTTACGAGATAGCAGAAAGTCCCGCCGATGCTCTAGAGTTAATTGATGAATTCACTGACGACGAAATCTCAGTTATCTTGATTGTATCGGATTGGTTAATGCCAGGAATGAAAGGAGATGAATTTCTGATTCGAGTTCATCAAAAATTTCCAAAAACAGTAAAAATTATGCTGACCGGTCAAGCCGATGAAGAGGCAGTCAAGAGGGCTTTTGACGAAGCCAACCTCCATCGGTGTTTGCAGAAACCTTGGTCGGAATCAGAGTTGATCGAAACCATTAAAACAGCCTTATCATTATGACCAAACAAGTCATTATTTGCGTTGACGATGAAAAAACAATTCTGAAAAGTCTTAAAACAGAATTAAAAGAAGCTTTAGGCAATACTTATGAGATTGAAATTGCCGAAGGAGGTAAAGATGCCCTAGAGTTAATTGCTGAATTGCTCGAAGACGGCTATGAAATCCCTTTGATTATCTCGGACTACGTGATGCCTGACATGAAAGGCGATGAATTGTTGCGGCTAGTTCACGAAATTTCCCCCAAAACTCTCAAGGTGATGCTGACCGGTCAGGCGACTATTGAAGCGGTAGGAAATGCCATCAAACAGGCAAAACTCTACCGCTACATCGGCAAACCTTGGCAAACTGAAGACTTAAGATTGACTGTGACAGAAGCCGTCCACAGCTACAGTCAGGATAAAAAACTAGCAGAACAAAATGCCGAACTTCGGAAAATCAATCAGGAGTTAGAAGTTGCTCTGTCACAGCAATTAAAATTAACAGAAGCTGCTAAACGCTTTGTGCCGAATGAATTTGTCTCGCTGCTAAGCCACGATAGCTTGAGCGACGTTCGACTCGGCGACAGCGTGGAAAAGGAAATGTCAATATTGTTTTCCGATATTCGGGATTTTACGGCTCTTTCTGAGAGCCTGACACCTCAAGAAAATTTCAATTTTATTAATTCCTATTTGAGTCGAATGGAGCCAAACATTATTAAAAATCACGGCTTTATTGATAAATATATTGGCGATGCAATTATGGCTTTATTCGGTCAGAGTGCCAGCGATGCCGTGAATGCTGCAATTTCTATGTTGCACAGTCTCGCTGAATACAATCAACATCGCATGAGTTGCAGTTACGCACCTATTAAAATTGGGATTGGCATCAATACAGGTTCATTGATGTTAGGAACAGTTGGGTCAACTAACAGGATGGACAGTACGGTGATTGGCGACGCTGTGAATTTAGCCTCGCGGCTGGAAACTATGACGAAAAGTTACGGGGTGTCGATGTTGATCGCTCAAAATACTTTTTTGCAGTTGACCGATCCCAAAAGTTACTCAATCCGAAATATCGGCTGTGTTCGAGTAAAAGGTAAATCGGATTTGATGACAATTTACGAAGTTTTTGATGCCGATCCACCTGAATTGAAAGAGCGTAAGTTAGCAACTTTACCCGTATTTGTCGAAGCACTGTATAATTACGCTGCTGCTAAACATCAAGAAGCGGCAGAACTGTTTGCGGATTGTGTACGCAAGAATCCCCTAGATAGGGTGGCGCAAAATTATCTGCAACGCTGTCACGAAATGCACGCAATATTGCCCCAAAGTAATTCTGACTTTATTTAATATAATAAATTGAATACATTCCGGTCATTACCAACTATAAATGAACCGGAAATAGGAAAGAAAGCTTTGGATTTGAGTCCATAATCTTATCTCAAGAACCCGGTTTTTTTACTCTCAGAGCGAGAAACCAGGTTCCTTTCAAAAATCCTGGGTTGAGCAACAAAAAATACAGTCATACAGCGGGTTGATGAGCGTCTAGTGCCTAGCAGCGTCCTCTCTTCAGAGAACAGTCTCATACGATTTTCCATTTTCCGATTTGAGATTTGAGATTCGTAATGACTGGCATGAGGGTTGGGATCCTGCATAGAGTCGCATTCTTTTTTTGAACTGGTATCAGTTGAGTGAAAGTCGCGACTATCTTGGCAAATCAGTTGAACTGCGGTAAAATAGTGATTTTAATTGACAGCTCTAAAAAATAACACAAGAGAGTTTAAGCGATCGTGAGCAGCCAGCAAATAGTCCCACCAACGGCGAATATTCTTGTAGTTGACGACACTCCAGCTAATTTGCGCCTTCTCGCTGGGATTTTGACAGAACAAGGGTACAATGTTAGACCCGCACGGGATGGAAACCAAGCTATATCAATTGCCCAAACCATTGCTTTGGATTTGATTTTGCTGGATATTAATATGCCGGTGATCGACGGCTATCAAGTATGCGAAAAGCTCAAAGCGGACGATCGCACTCGCGGCATACCCGTGATCTTCATCAGTGCCTTGAGCGATGTACTGGATAAAATCAAAGCTTTTGGCGTCGGCGGAGTAGACTACATTACCAAACCTTTTCAAGTAGAAGAAGTTTTGGCTCGTGTCGCAACTCACTTGAGTTTACAAAATCTGCAAAACAATTTGCAATCTAAAAATGATGAGCTAGCGGAAACTAATGAGAGATTGAATGCTACTTTGCTAGAATTAAAGTCTACTCAAAACGAACTAATTAATTCAGAAAAAATGGCTGCGTTGGGACAATTAATCGCAGGAATTGCTCACGAAATCAATACTCCATTGGGAGCAATTCGCTCTTCGGCGGGGAACATTTTTAAGTTTTTAGAGCAATCTCTACAGCAGTTGCCTGCACTATTTCAGTCTTTATCTATAGAAGAAGCGGAAATTTTTTTAGCATTAATCAATAGGTCGCTCCAAGAAAAACCCAGTTTCTCTGCCAAAGAAGACCGCAAAGTGAAAAGGCTTTTTATCAGTCAATTTAACTCCGAACAAGTTGCAAAACCCGAGGATTTGGCTGATACGATTGTGGACATGAGAATTTATGACAAAATAGAGCCTTTTTTGCCACTGTTAAAAAGATCTGATAGTTTGTATATCTTAGATAGTGCTTATAAAATATCCGGTATGCAAAGAGGTATGCAAACCATAGCAATAGCAGCAGATAGAGCGGCAAAAATAATATTTGCTCTCAAAGAATACACAGGAGGTCAACCGTCGAGCGATAAGAGTTTAGCCAAGATAGGTGATGGTATCGAAACGGTGTTGACTCTCTATCACAATCAAATCAAAAATCGAGTGAATATAGTGCTGAACCTTCCAGAACTACCCCCTGTACTTTGCTATCCTGACGAACTCAATCAGGTGTGGACAAATATCGTCCACAATGCTTTACAAGCTATGGACTATCAAGGTACTTTAACTATTGACGCGATTGAGGCAGGTGAGCAGATAAAGATTACTATTGCCGATACAGGCAAAGGTATACCGTTGGATATTCAAGAGAAAATATTTGAGCCTTTTTTTACAACAAAATCCTTAGGGGAAGGTAGTGGTTTAGGGTTGCATATTGTTAAACAAATAATTGACAAACATCAAGGTAAAATAGAAGTAAAATCACTTCCCAGACAAACCACGTTTACAGTTTATTTACCGAGGAATTAGTAGCACAAAACTGAAGTCATACCATTTGAGATTTGAGATTTGAGATTTGAGATTGGGAATGACTGATGACTATCAGGGTTTGAATCGCGGGCTTACATTTGCATTCTTTCTTGAAACTGGTATTACGGATCGACGGGTAGCTGTTTCTGCTTTCTTTTTCTCCCAATTCCCAATTCCCAATTTCCAATCTCCAATTCCCAAGTCACAATTTTTAGTGTAAAGAGTAAAATGCCTAAACCAGTAATTTTATGTGTTGATGATGAAATCGCTGTATTGGAGAGTCTCAAAGTGCAACTCAAGTCAGCTTTTGGTACTGAATATTCTTATGAACTGGCCGAAAATGCGATGGATGCTCTAGAAATGCTAGAGGAGCTTACTGAAGAGGAGTCTCAAGTTCTGGTGATTGTATCAGATTGGTTAATGCCCGGGATGAAGGGGGACGATCTGCTGATTTGCATCCACCAAAAATTCCCAAAAATCGTGAAAGTTATGCTAACAGGTCAAGCTGATGAAGCTGCTATTGCCAGGGTAAAAAAGGAAGCAAACCTTCATTCGTGCTTGTATAAGCCTTGGTTGGAATCGGAGTTAATTGAGATCATTAAATCTGGGCTTAAAAAAACTTGAACCCACAAGTAATTATAGGAGGTGATGGTGAGCAAACTACGATCGCAAGTCTGAATTAATATTCCGGGGAAGTATTACTACTTTGCGATCGCACGTCACATCCAAGTCTGGGTCAAACATTTAGGTATTGCACTAAATAACTGTTCGATCCTTCGGACTTCAGTCCTCTCTTTGAAGGTGAAGAAGGACTAAAGTCCTCACTGCGAACCTTTTTAGAAGGACTCGCATTGTTCACTACGAATCATAGCTCAAAACTTCGCTGTCCATTGCCAACAATGAAGTTTCGAGCAATCTCCTGCAACCGCAACAGCCCCGACGATATCTGAACAGGGAATTAATTCAATTAAAGACCATTTCGATGATTCTTCGGGGTTTTGTTCAACATTTAATAGTGCTGCGGGTTCTCCTGGTGTGAGGGTCACATCAAACTCATTCAGGGGAATAGATAATCCTTTTCCGACTGCTTTGATGTAGGCTTCTTTCCGAGTCCAGCAGGCAAAAAAAGCGTGGTTTTGGAGATTTTTGGATAGAGAACGCAGCACGGTGTTTTCTAATGGTGAAAAAAACTTTTCAGCAATCTCTAGACAGGGAAAGTTGGGATTTATTCGTTCAATATCGACGCCAATATCTCGATTTTTGGTAATGGCAATTAGCCCAAGTTCGTGAGAGTGAGACAAATTGAAACGCAGGGTATCTCCACTTTGGGCGACGATGAGAGAGGGTTTGCCGTAGGGGTTGTATTCAAAGCTTAGATGGCTGGGATTTATGTGCAGGTAGCGACTCAGAATTTCTCTCAGCGCACCGCGAGTCACAATAAATTGCGATCGATCTTTTGGAAAGTGAAAACGCTCTGCTTTTGTCTGTTCGTCGGTAGAGAGAGTCTCTGCTAAAGTCCGCACGCAAGATGCCGCTTGAGCCAGAGAGACGCGCCAAACATGAATTTCGTTGATGTCTAATGTCAGGTTTTCTGGTGGGGAATTCCACGAAGGAACAACAGCAGTCATGTATTTGCCCTTTTTTTGGGCTTGGTGGGTCAAAATATCGTCTCTGGCGATGAGACTATCGATCGAACTATGGGGGCTTTGGGCGGTGGAAGTTGTTTGCTTGGCGGATGTGTTTCCCGACGTGAAATCGCCAATTACAAAGGATTATACCATGAGATGTGCTAATTTTTTGCTTGAGTCTGGCGATCGCACTTGCACGCATCGCACGAGTCTCGATATTATTTTGTATTAGGTAGATTTCACGCCCAGAGCGATCGCACTTTTTTGTTGTCAGCGACCTGAAGAAGGAAAATTTAAGCCAATTGGCTTAAACAATTAAGACAAATTGCTAATGTATGTGTTCCCAAAGATGAATATCTTTATTTCAGCTCTCAGGTCAAAAATCCGGAATATTTAGTGTTTGTTTTGCACTAAAAATCCAGATATCCGCTCCCAAGTTCCCTTTTACATAATTACGTTTTTCCGGTTTTTATAGCAAAAATTGTAGCTTTAGGGGGGGGCAAGGATATATTTATTTTTCCTGCGAGCCATCGGGGGCAAAGCTGCCGATCAGCTCGTATTTACAATTTAATAACTTAGGACTCAGCCTAAAAAGTGATTTTACACGCTACTCATAGCCGCAAGTAAGGTGATGCACGCCACACCCTACATCTAGAAGTTCTGCGTCGAGGACTGGAACTGCAACAAATTCCCAAATAATCCGGATATTCACTCTATTTGGTTGTAAAATTAATTACAGTTGTTTTCCTTTGATTCGTTTTGTCAAATAAACTGCGATCGTGATAGCAAATCTAAAGGATGTCTGCTTTTTTCTGTATGCGCGATCGCCAGGATAACTGCCTGCGTATTTACAGCATCATTTTTTTGACAGCACTGAGGAAACAGGAAATACTGTCTGGCGATGCTTGCGAGTAGGCATCCAAATTTTTAAGGTGGATGTCGGCCACCTACAGTAGTACCTGTAACTAAAGTCAATCAAGAAGTATTAGATGGGGCGATCGCTGTTGCCGGACGATTTGCTTGCTATAATACAGCAAAAATCGCTTGCGTGCACTACAGCAAGGCCAAATTCACAATCAGGGTGCTGGGATAACAAATCATAACTTGTTGGGTGCAACTAATTAAATCCAGAAAGTGTTTTCTAAGCAACAAGTTTTTCCAAGCATGACTACTCCTTCAAACATCAAATTTTTACAACCAACCAAATCTGCTGGCAGATTAGTGGTAAAAGCAGTTCGCTCCCTCCCTTTGCGAACAGTTCTGGTAGTTCCATTCGTGGTGCAAATATTCGCAGCAGTCGGAGTTGTGGGGTATTTGTCATTTCGCAATGGACAGCAAGCTGTTAACGAAGTTGCTACCAAATTGCAGGAAGAAATTAGCGATCGCATCTCCGAAAGAATCCAAGCATACATGGCATTTCCCCACCAACTAAATCAATTCAAAGCCAATGCTTTTGAGCTGGGGGATCTCAACTTGCAAAACATTCCGCAAATACAGCGCCACTTCTGGAAGCAACTGCAAACTTTTGACACAGTAAGCGTTACGTATATTGCCACTCCAGGCGGAGATTTTATTGCCGCGAGGCGCACTAATGAGGGAAATTTTTTATTGCAAGAACGCACCGAGCTTACAGACGGCAACATGAATTATTATGCTGCTAACAACCGCGGCGAACCAACGAACTTAGTTAAAGTAAAACCTAAATTTGACCCGCGAGTTCGTCCCTGGTACACAGCAGCAACCGAAGCACAAACGGCAACTTGGAGCAAAATTTACGCCGACTTTACCAGCAAAGGATTGGGAATTACAGCGGCGCAACCGTTATACGACGAATCGGGGCAGTTGCAGGCAATTTTAGGCACTGACTTACTATTTTCGCGAGTTAACGAGTTCCTCCAAAAGTTAAAAATTGGCAAATCTGGTCAAACGTTTATTATTGAGCGATCGGGTGAATTAATTACAACATCAACGCAAGATCCAGTATATTTAATCAAAGGTGAAGAGACAGAAAGAATTCAGGCAACTGCCAGCCAAAACGCCACCATCAGCCTCACTACTAAATACCTGCAAGAGCATTTTGGTAACCTCAACAACATTCAGCAAAACCAACAGCTTAGGTTAAAGATTAAAGACCAGCTACAATTCATGCAAGTTACGCCCATAAAAGATGACAAAGGTTTGAACTGGCTGATTGTAGTAATTATTCCCGAATCTGATTTCTTGGAACAAATTAATACCAACAACAAAACTACTGTTTTGCTGTGTATTGCAGCTTTGGCGGCAGCTATAATTGTCGGTATACTAACAGCTAGATGGGTGACAAAACCAATTTTACACTTAAATGAAGCAGCAAAAAATATTACCAAAGGTCAGTGGGGAAAAACTGTAGAAATAAACCGGAATGATGAAGTTGGCGAACTTGCTAACTCATTTCAAACTATGGCACAACAACTGCAATTTTCTTTTGAGGAAATGCAAAGTTTGAATGCTGAATTATCCGAGAGTAAAAGCCGACTCAACCAAATTTTAGAAGCCGTGCCGGTGGGGATATTTGTAGCAGAACCCAGCGGTAAACCCTACTACGTTAATTCTCGGGCTCAATCCTTGCTTGGTAAAGACATGGTTGACGATATTAAATCTGCTGAAATTGGAGAGGTATATCAAATTTATCTCGCCGATAGCGGGGAAATATACCCTCAAGAAAAAGACCCGATAGTGTGTGCTTTTCGAGGGGCAAGTGTCAATGCTGACGATATAGAAATTCACCAGCCAAACAGGACTATTCCGCTCGAAGTTTGGGGAACGCCAATTTATGATGACAAAGGAAAGGTGAATTATGCAATCGCAGCTTTTACCGACATTACCCAACGCAAAGAATCCGAAAAATTAGTAGCCGAATACAACCGCACTCTCGAAGTTCAAGTTACCGAAAGAACCCAAGAACTTAGAACAGCATTAGAAGACCTACAAACCACCCAACAAGAGTTAGTTCATTCAGAAAAAATGGCTGCTTTAGGACAATTAGTAGCGGGAGTTGCCCACGAACTAAATACTCCGCTGGGTGCGATCCGTTCGAGTGCCGGAAATATGAGCAAATTCTTGGGACAAACCCTCTCCAACTTGCCCGAACTTTTTCAATCGTTTTCTCCCGAAGAAGCCGATAACTTCTTCATGTTATTAAATCAATCGCTGCAAAAAGATATAACTTTGACAGCCAAAGAAGAAAGGAAATTAAAGCGAACTTTGGTCGGTCAACTAGAAGATGAAAATATTGACGAAGCCGATGATATCGCGGACACCTTAGTAGATATGGGGATTTATGAAGCGGATGACTTTATGTCTCTGTTGCAAAAACCCGATCGCGAGCTAATCTTAGACATGGCTTACAAACTCACAGAAATCCAGCGAGGCACCCAAACAATTAATACCGCAACGGATCGAGCATCAAAAGTCGTCTTTGCTCTGAAAAATTATGCCCGACACGACTCTTCAGAAGTGATGATTCAATCGGATTTAGTTGACGGCATAGAAACCGTACTTACCCTTTATCAAAACAACTTGAAACACGGGGTAGAAGTATTGCGAAACTTCCAAGAAATTGAACCTGTACTCTGCTACCCCGATCAACTAAATCAGGTGTGGACAAATCTCATCCACAATGCCCTGCAAGCGATGGATAATAAAGGTACATTAACTCTGGATGTTTTTCAAGAAAGCAATCGTGTCAAAGTGGCTGTCACGGATAGCGGTAAGGGAATTCCTGAAGAAGTTATCTCGAAAATATTCCAGCCTTTCTTCACAACTAAGCCACCGGGAGAAGGCACAGGTTTAGGGCTTGATATTGTCAGAAAAATCATTGAAAAACATTGCGGTACAATCGAAGTTGCATCGGTTCCTGGCAAAACGACTTTTACCGTTTCTATACCCGTCAATCCCGGATAACCTCTTTGAGGGTAGGCATTGCTCTTATCGCTTCTGCAACTTGCGTTATGCGTTTTTTTGGGGACAGTGCCTGCCCAACAAACTAGAGGATACACTCAATGGCAAACAAAGAACGGCTGAGAATAAAAAAGTATGTCTAAACCTGTTATCCTGTGCGTTGACGACGAAAAAGTAGTTTTGAAAAGTCTCAAAACTCAACTCAAATCAGCTTTTGGCAATACCTACGTTTATGAATTAGCGGAAAATCCCGCCGATGCTTTAGAATTGATAGATGAATTTAATGATGATGATACAGCGATCATCTTGATTGTTTCTGATTGGTTGATGCCGGGAATGAAAGGAGATGAATTCCTAATTCGCGTTCATCAAAAATTTCCGAATATAGTTAAAGTGATGCTGACAGGTCAAGCAGATGAAGATGCTGTTCAAAGAGCATTTGACGAAGCTGATTTGCACCGTTGCTTGCACAAACCTTGGTCGGAAGAAGAGTTAATTGAAACCATTAAAACGGCTTTATCGCTATGAGCAAACAAGTGATTATTTGCGTCGATGACGAAACTACGGTTCTGAAAAGCCTCAAAGCTGAATTAAAAGATGCTTTAGGCAATACTTACCGGATTGAAATTGCGGAAGGAGGTGAGGATGCTCTAGAGTTAGTTGCCGAACTTATGGAAGACGGAGAAGAGATTCCTTTAATTATCTCCGACTACGTGATGCCTGATATGAAAGGAGATGAATTATTGAGGCGGGTTCATGAAATTTCTCCCAAAACTCTCAAGGTGATGCTAACAGGGCAGGCGACAATTGAAGCTGTGGGAAGTGCGATCAAGCACGCGAAACTCTACCGCTATATCGGCAAGCCTTGGCAAACTGAAGACTTGAAATTGACCGTGACAGAAGCCGTTCACAGCTACAGTCAGGATAAAAAACTAGCAGCACAAAATGCCGAACTGCGAAAAGTGAATGAGAGGTTAGAAATAGCCTTGGAACTGCAATCACAATTAACTAAGGCTGCCAGACGGTTTGTGCCGAATGAATTTGTCTCGCTACTAAGCCGTGAAAGCTTGGTTGATATCAAACTCGGCGACAGCGTGGAAAAGGAAATGTCTGTCTTGTTTTCTGATATTCGGGATTTTACGACTCTTTCTGAGGGAATGACTCCTCAGGAAAATTTCAAGTTTATTAATTCTTATTTGAGCCGCATGGAGCCAACGATTATTGAAAATAACGGTTTTATTGATAAATACATTGGCGATGCAATTATGGCTTTGTTCGGTCACAGTGCCAGCGATGCTGTGAATGCTGGAATTTCTATGCTACACCGTCTCGACGATTACAATCAACACCGCGTTAATGAGGGCTTTGCACCGATTAAAATTGGGATCGGTATCAATACGGGCAACCTGATGCTGGGAACTGTTGGGGGAACAACGAGGATGGATAGTACGGTGATTAGCGATGCGGTGAATTTAGCTTCCCGCGTGGAAACGATGACGAAAAGTTACGGGGTATCGATGTTAATTACTAACAATACTTTTTTACAGTTAAATGTAAGTGAATACCAAAAATATGCAATCAGAAATATTGGTCGAGTTAGAGTTAAAGGCAAATCTGAGTTGGTGACGATTCATGAAGTATTTGATGCCGATCCGCCGGAAGTTAAAGATGGCAAGTTAGCAACTTTTAATATATTTATAGAGGCTTTGTGGAACTATAGTGCGAGCAAACATAAGGAAGCGGCACAACTGTTTGCTGAGTGCGTTCGCAAAAATCCGCTCGATCGCGTAGCACAGAATTACCTGAAACGTTCTCAGGAAATGCAGTCACTATTAACTGAGGGTAAGTCGGATTTTTTTTGATTGTTTATTAGTCCTATCAAATGCGGTTTGATCGTTCGGAGTTTAGTCTTTAAATCCCAATACGCT
Organism: Microcoleus sp. PH2017_34_RAT_O_A; assembly: GCF_020737885.1. Lineage (NCBI taxonomy): Bacteria > Bacillati > Cyanobacteriota > Cyanophyceae > Oscillatoriales > Microcoleaceae > Microcoleus > Microcoleus sp. PH2017_34_RAT_O_A. Next base: position 25,946 of record NZ_JAEQDD010000018.1, read on the forward strand.
TGGGATTATAAAGTCCGATCGGCAAAATGAGAGTGAAAAACAGATACGCTCGATTGCTTCGTTCCTCTCGAAGGACAAATCCTAAGCCAAGCGTATTGCCCTTAAACCCAAGTTTGTAGAACTTTTCCGGCTATTTGCTGTCCCAACCAAGGTGTGTTTGCCGATCGCGATTTCAGACTGCGCCCTTCAACCGTCCAAGTCATGAGCGGGTCGAACAAAATCAGCTCAGCAGAGGCTCCCAGCGCCACCTTCGCGGGGGTTTGACCGAGACAAACGGCGGGGCCTGTACTCAACACTCGCCACAGTTCTAAAGCGGAAAATTCACCAGTTTCTACGAGTCCGTGCCATAACAGAGGTAGCGCTAATTCCAAGCCGATCGCCCCTGGGGGACTATCCGCAAAAGCCACGGTTTTTTCTTCGTAAGTACGCGGATTGTGGTCGATCGCGATCGCATCAATCACCCCATCTTTCACAGCTTGAATTAAGGCTAATTGGTCGCTCAGATTGCCTAACGGCGGTTCGAGGTGTAAATTCGGATCGTAGGGAACCGAAGCAGTTAGAGCATTTTTGCCAGCGGAATCTTGAGAGTTTCCTGAGATTGCGCCGACATTTAACAGCAAGTGCATCCAAGTTACACTCGCAGTCACCGGTAAATCCCGCGCTTTGGCATCTCGAATCAATTCCACGCTTCGGGCGGTTGAAACGCGCATGATGTGCACTCTTGTTCCCCCAGATGCCACTAACTCCAGGATTGCCGCCAAAGCCGATGTTTCTGCACTTGCGGGAATTCCTGGTAAACCCAAGCGCACGGAGACTGCACCTTCCCGCGCGGCGCCATTTCCGGCTAAAGTGCGATCGCACGGCCACAAGGCGATCGACTTATGCAAGGGCTGGATATACTCAAGCAAACGCCTCACCAGAGCCGGATTAGACAGCGGGAAACCGTCCGCAAACCCTACTATTGGAGAGGAGGCCAGCTCCCCCAACTCGGCCATCTGCTGCCCTTTAACGCCCGCTGTCAGCGCGCCCCAAAAATACAAGCGGGGTAGGGAGGGCGATAAATTGCGGATGTGTTGTTGCAACAAGGCTAAACCGGCCAAGTTGTCCACAGGTGGGGATGTATCGGGCAAAATTGCTAGGCGGGTAAAACCGCCAGCCGCCGCCGCCTGCATTAAGGATTCTAGGGTTTCTCGTTCCTCAAAACCCGGTTCTCCGCTATGACTGTAGATATCGGCTAATCCTGGCCCTAAAATTAGGCCTCGGCAATCCCGGACTTCTGTGTCGGCGGGAATTTCGGTGATGTTTTCTTGGATTGCTGCGATCTGATTTTCGGTAATTAGAATGTCAGCGGTGCGATCGATCTTTGAAATTGGATCGATTACTCTTATGTTTTGTAGCAGTTCGCGATTCATATAGAAGGAAGAGGGAAGAAGGAAGAAGGAAGAAGGAAGAGGGAAGAGGGAAGAGGGAAGAGGGAAGAAGGAAGAGGGAAGAACGAACCGCGAAGACGCTAAGGACGCGAAGCAAGAGGGAAGAAAGGCAAGGGTTTCTGCAATTGATGTTTCGTGGTTGCTATTAAAATTCAGACTTTTGTCCGGCGAAGCGTGGGGGAGGGTATTGGTATTCGTGTTAACTTAAGCTTTAAACGTGCTATCAATCTACTGTTTGATAATTAGGCCTTCGATCCCCCCGCATTCTTGCCCCCTACTCCCTCTTAAGAAGCAGGGCGGTTTTATTGTCCGAAAAATAAATCTGAAACTACTGAAAGCATCGCTCAAACGTCGGGTGGCGTATTAGACGCAACTGTCATATTAATCAAGGTACGTAGTTGGGCTTGGGCCCTCTTTATAAATACGTCTAAAGAGGGCTGAAGCCCAACTACGTACCTATTTCTATGATGACTATAAAACCACCCTGCCTACTCCCCCTTAAGAAGGGGGGAACCGGAAGCACTCTTGCAGCCCCCGGATAGTCTGAGGACTTTGATAAGGCTCTTGTCCCCCCCCTTAAGAAGGGGGGTTAGGGGGGATCGAGACTACGCTAACAGCGAGATTTATCAAGGATTTTAGACTTAAGTTAACACCTCAAAAATTACAGTGCTCCGGCTGCTGTTTGATCGAAAACACCGCCACTTAAATGAGTTGTGATATTCATCGCCTGCAATACGGGCAAACCATCGGGGCCGTGGGGATAATCAATCACGCTAACCGCGCCGTTTCCTTGTTTGAATTTCCAGAAATGTTCGGGTTCTAAGTTGAATAGGTGGCAGAGAAGGGCTTTGTTGACGGCATCGTGGGCAACTACAATTCCTGTACCGCTAACTGATTTTACAATTTCTCGCCACGCTGCGATCGCCCTTGTCCAAACTTGCTCTAAATTTTCTCCTTCTGGCATTTGCACTTTTTCGGGAGATATTTTCCATTCTTCGAGCAAACCTGGATAGGATGCTTCTATTTCTGATTCAAATTTTCCTTCCCAAAGTCCGTGGCTAATTTCGCGCAATTCGTCGCGGAGTTCGAGTTGCAAATCGCCGTGATATTTGAGAATAATTTCGGCAGTTTCTTTCGGGCGCAGCATGGAACTGCTGATGGCAAAATCTAATTTTACATCCTTAAGAAATTCTGCGGCTTGTCGAGCTTGTTCGCGGCCGTTGTCGTTGAGTGGTACGTCTATTTGTCCTTGAAATTTACCTGCTCTATTCCAGTCTGTTTCGCCGTGACGCACTAGCAACAAGCGCGGGCCGCTGTGTCCGTCCCTCGGTTTGGGGAAGATTTCTCCGGTATGGGCGGTTAAATTCAGCGATTCTAATTGAACAGCAATTTTATTGTTGGACTCTGTTTGTTCATCGGCAGATCCCAAATTGATGACACTAATTCCGCAATTTGATTGTTGAATTGATTGATAGTAATCTGGGGCGATTTCTGAAGCTGTGGCGATTAGGGCGCGGTTGATTCCGTTGTGACCTACTACTAGAATTGTGCCAGAAGTGTGGCGTGATAAAAGTTCTTTCCAAAACTTGCGGGCGCTAGCAAAAACGGCTAGTACCGGAAAGTGTTCGATTTCTCCTTCGGGGGAGGGGATTTTCATGGAAAATTTGTCGGGATGTTGTTGCCATTGCTGATATGCTTCGGGGAATTGGTCGATCGCCTCTTGACGCAGCATTCCTTCCCACAATGGCAAATCGATTTCCATCAATTTATCAGTTGGCTGGAGTTGTGGCGGATTTGTCAAGCGCGACAGGATGATTTCGGCTGTTTCTTTGGCTCGTTGCAGGGGACTTGTATAGGCGGCATCAAAGGTGATACTGCTCAGGATGTCGCCTACTTGCTTTGCGCCGGCGCGGCCTGCTTCTGTCAAAATTGATTTATCAAGGCGGCCTTGGATGCGACGTTCTTGATTGTATGTGCTTTTGCCGTGACGGACTAAGATAATGCGGGTCATTCGATTTTAGATTTTAGATTTTAGATTTTAGATTTAGCCTGTTACTGAGTCCGTGGGTGCTGGTGCGTACCTTACCCAGTCTTCGGGTGCGAGGCGAGTCAAAAAGATTAACCAGTGAAATTTTACCAGGTGGCGGGATACTCTCGGCTGCAACGACCTATGATTAAAGATGGGAAAGAGTTAGACACAGATTTGCGCGGGACGGAAAACCAGGAATGACACTGAAGCGGATAATTTTAGGTATTTTAACGGCGATCGCGATCGCTCTGGTCGGTTTATCTTTACTTGCTAGTTGGAGTGAACCCCAAATCCAAAGCCGGCTGGAACTCTATCAGACAAATTTGCTGCTGCACGCCTCGGAGTGGCAAGGAGAAAATAATCAGGGTGCTAATTTAAGTTCGGCGCGCAACAATATTATCGGTTCCGATCCTCTAAATACGGCTTTAACGCAGTATAAAGACGCGCGAGATTCGACTCAAAAAACTCTCGAAACAACTCAAGCACAATTCAAACAAATTCCGCCGACTCTCGTCTCAAAGTCGGAAAATTCTGCTCTCAAATCGGCACAACAAAAGGCTGTGCAAGAGTTGACAAGCCAACAGTCAGCGCTGCTAAACGAACTTGACTTGCGATTGGGAGTTTTGCAGGCAAGCAGCGGCAAAACGAAGGAGGCGATCCAAACTTGGCAGGGTTTAGTTACGCGGTACAAAACTGAAATTGATGCCGATCCTTCCGTGGTAACTGCTCAGGTTTTAACGGGAATTTGGAGCAATCCGCCTCAACTTTTGCCGGATGCTGAGCCGCGCATTCAAAAGTCTTTGGATGGGTGGTTTCGCTATCGCGCTCTAGCACAACTTTACAAGCTGCAAGAACGTTCTAAAGAGCTGGTGGCGCTGCAAGCAGCAGAGCAAGTAACGGCTGAGCAAGCTATAGAAAAGTTGGCAATTGTTGTTGGCGTTCCGGCTATATCTCTTTGTATCGGCACGGTTTTGCTGGTTGGTTTGAGCGTGCAGTGGCTGTTGCAGCGCCAGCAGTTAGATAAGGCAGGTTCGGGGCCACTGTTGGCGCGCAATGCCAGCTTGACTTGGGATGTGCCTTGGGATGGCGAGATTGTTTGGCAGGTGCTGGTGGTCGGCTTTTTCTTTGTCGGGCAAATCTTGATTCCCTATTTTTTGCTGCCAGTTTCTCTAGCTGTTCTTAAGCTGAACCCTGCTACTTTTGACGGGCGCGAAAAGGCTTTTTATATCTTTGCTACTTATTTGTTGCTGTCGGCTGGCGGGCTTTCGGTACTCTATTTTTCGGTCAAGTCTTTTTTGCCTTTACCTGATGGTTGGTTTCGGATAGATTGGCGGGAAAATTGGTTTTTGTGGGGCTTTGGTGGCTATTTTGTAGCTTTGCCTTTGGTGGTTGTGGTGTCGCTGATCAATCAACAATTATGGCAGGGACAAGGCGGCAGCAATCCGATTTTGCCGATCGTCCTTGAAGGTAGGGACAACGTGGCTCTGGCGGTGTTTTTCGGCACTGCTGCGATCGCCGCTCCGGTTTTTGAGGAAATCGTGTTTCGGGGCTTTCTACTGCCTTCTCTGACTCGCTATTTGCCTGTTTCCGGGGCGATCGCAGCTTCGGCTTTTTTGTTTGCGGTGGCTCACTTGAGTGTCTCTGAGATTCTGCCTTTGGCGACTTTGGGCGCGGTGTTGGGGTTTGTGTACACGCGATCGCGCAATCTCCTCGCCCCCATGCTTCTCCACAGTCTTTGGAATAGCGGAACTCTCTTGAGTCTGTTTCTTTTGGGCGGCAGCGCGGGTTAATTCGGGCGGTTGTTAATAATTGTAAATAAACCGGGCTTTTGTGACATCTATCGGCATTGTCTGCTGAGGTGGAATTTGGCGATCGCCCGGTCGCTGACTTTAACGGAAAAACTTGCTTTAACATTGAAGTAATATCTTGTAGGTCGATCGATGCAAGGTTAGCCCGGGCGATCGCACCCAACCGAGCGTGACCATTCTGCTAATTTTTATGTTAAATTTAAGTAAGGATGAGGTTTCAAACCAATGAGCAATTTCAACAGCCACAAGTTAGAGAGAACGCCAAGTTGGATGCGTTTCGCACCCTACGCAGCCCTAGGCATTTTAATATTTTCTGTCAATTCCGGTAGCGAACTCAATTATTTCTTGAGAGGCTACTCAGTCATTCTACAGGCTCAAGCCGGTATAGTTCTGCTGTATTTTGCGATGTCCAAGTTTCGCAAAAACCCAAATAAATGAGTAAAAATTAGAATTAGTAATATTGCTTGCCTCGATCGCATTCGTTGTCTATCGCGTTCGTTAAAATAAAAAACTGGGGAAAGGGAAAAATGGTAAAAGATAAAACCGTAGCAGTTGTGTTAGCTTTCTTTATCGGAGGTTTCGGAGGCCACAAATTTTATTTGGGCAACAATGTAGCAGGAGTATTCTATTTGCTCTTTTCGTGGACATTAATTCCCTCACTGATCGCATTTTTCGATTTCATCGGGCTGCTGCTGATGTCGGAACCAGCTTTTAATGCACAGTACAATGGCGGAATGTTGCCGTCTGGGTATGCCCTCAGAGGAGCAAAAGATGTCACAGGGGCGATCGCAGAATTGAAAGGACTTTACGATATGGGCGCAATTACCGCCGAAGAATATGAAGAAAAACGCCAAAAACTGCTGCGGGAATTGTAGTTAAGAAGGAAGAAGGAAGAAGGAAGAAGGAAGAAGGGAAGCCACTATCAAAAGGCTGGGATTTACACAAGAGTCAAATATAAACCAATACGCTTCAGTTAAGCCCGGAGATCCCCCCTAACCCCCCTTGCAAAGGGGGGGACAAGATATTCTCTTTCGTCCCCCTTCTTAAGGGGGATTTAGGGGGATCTCCGGGGAAGAAACATTTTTAAGTGAACCGTATTGAAATCTAAAGTCGAGCGAGGATAGAACTAAAGTGTCTCAAGATTTATACTGGCTGCGTCAAACTCCAAACTGGGTGTGGTATTCTTTTATTCCGTATTTTGGCGGATTGGCGATCGCCTATGCAGGCCAAAAAACAAATATTCGCAGTTGGATGGGATGGGGTGTTTGCTTTACTTTAGCAGCACTAGCGCTATCTTCTTCAGCTAATTTCGGCACCCTCGTTTGGATAGCTCAAATTGTCACAGCCTTTGCTTTGAAAAAGCGCTATCTGATCAAAACCGCACCCAGAGGCTTGCTGGTTCCTGCAACTGCGACAAATGCCGAAGAACTAGCCAACGTGCGCGGCAAAATAGATATTAACGAGTGTACCAAAGATGATATGGTCAGAATCTTGGGTTTGCCGATCGTCTACGCTAACGATATTGAATCTTTGCAAAACGAAGGCTACCTTTTTACCCACGCCGAAGAGTTATCGGAAATCGCCGGAGTTCCCGAAAGTCACGTCAGACGCATCGCCCCGATGATTTGCTTTAGCTACAATTATCAAAAAGAATCGCAGTTTACTTGGAAACGGTTAAATGTTCTTTCGCCGTCAGAGTTGATCGAAAGCGGTTTAGATGGGGTTGTGGCTGAAAAAATAGTTAGAGAAAGGCAAAGCAAAGGCGCGTACAAATCAGTTGTTGATGTCAAGCGGCGGACGGGACTGCCTTTTGATTCCTACCGCCATATTTGTTGATTTGTTAATTGGTAGTTGTTAAGCTGTTGTGGATTTAATTTTTATTTTGAGGGCGGGCGAGAAGCCCACCCCACAAGAGTTTGATGCACGCAGACCTCAGAAACCCGGTTTCTGACTAGATTTCTTGTGACTCGACCCAAAACTCGTAGAAACCGGGTTTCTTGCTCCCCATGCGTCAGCAATGAAAGTGTCCAAATTGTTGAATTAGGAACAGCTTATGACAACAAAATTAGAAGTTGACCGACATAAATTGTATGATACCGATTACCTCAGATGGATTGAAACCACTGTGGAAAAGTTGCGGGCTCGCGACTACTCAAATATCGATTGGGAAAACTTGATTGAAGAAATAGAAGACATGGGCCGAAGTGAACGCAGGAGTTTGGAAAGTAATCTTGTGGTAATTATCCTGCACTTGCTGAAGTGGCAATTTCAACCCGATCGCAGAAGCGGTAGTTGGAAAGCTAGCATTGCTGAACACCGTAGACGTATTCGCAAAGCTGTGAAAGATTCCCCCAGTCTAAGACCATATCTGGAAGAGGTGTTAGCTGAATGTTATGCGGATGCAGTAGAACAAGCAAGTGCTGAAACTGGGTTGTCGATAGAGACGTTTCCGCAATTGTCCGTTTATACTTCTACTGAGGTTCTAGATTCCAACTTTTTGCCCGATGAAATAATCTCAAAGTAGCATCGTCTGAAAACCCGATCGCCAGATCGTAATTAATCCCATATCAAAAAATATAATACCCAGATTTCCGACAACTTCTCCCAAGTCAGGGATCTAAAAAATTGTGGACTAGACAATGCTTGGAATATTGGTGCTATTCTACAGAATTATTAAAATGCAAAACGACACAACAGCAGATTACCCCTAAAATCACACTTATGTCTGACTCTCCTCCATCCCAAACTCCCCCAGAAACCGCAGCAGACAGTCCTCAAGTAGACAGCCGCAGTGCCAAAACTCGGCAAATGTTGGGTATGAAAGGGGCTGCTAGCGGGGAAACTTCCATCTGGAAGATTCGCTTGCAACTGATGAAACCGATTACCTGGATTCCCCTGATGTGGGGCGTGGTGTGCGGGGCGGCTTCTTCGGGAAACTATGTTTGGAATTTAGAGAATTTTGCGATCGCCTCCGCTTGTATGTTGATGTCAGGGCCTTTGCTGGCTGGCTACACTCAAACTTTGAACGATTTTTACGATCGCGACATCGACGCCATTAACGAACCCTACCGCCCGATTCCCTCCGGTATCATCTCGATTCCCCAAGTAGTTACCCAAATTTTGGTATTATTAGCCGCAGGCATTGCGGTAGCCTATGCTCTAGACTTGTGGGCGGGTCATGAATTCCCCATCATGACTGTTTTGACTCTCGGCGGTGCATTTTTGGCTTACATCTACTCTGCACCACCGCTGAAACTCAAGCAGAATGGCTGGTTGGGAAATTATGCCCTAGGTGCTAGCTACATTGCTCTGCCTTGGTGGGCAGGTCAAGCTTTGTTTGGTACACTAGATCCCACCATTATGGTTTTGACGCTGTTTTACAGTTTGGCAGGACTGGGAATTGCGATCGTAAATGATTTCAAAAGTGTCGAGGGCGATCGCCAATTAGGGTTAAAATCTTTGCCAGTGATGTTTGGCATCGGCACCGCAGCCTGGATTTGCGTGTTGATGATCGACATATTTCAAGCAGGCATTGCAGGCTACCTGATCGGCATTCACCAAAACCTTTACGCTGTCATTCTCCTGCTGTTGATCGTTCCCCAAATCACTTTTCAGGATATGTACTTTTTGCGTAATCCCCTGGAAAATGATGTTAAATATCAGGCAAGTGCTCAGCCTTTCCTGGTACTGGGTATGCTGGTAGCGGGTTTGGCACTGGGCCATGCTGGTTGAGAAAAATTTTGAGTTGGCAATTTTGAGTTAAATATTTTTAACCAAAAATAAACAACTCAAGATTATGCACAGTTTTCTTGAAGAAAAAATGTCAAATTAAAAATTAAAAATTGAAGGGGGTTAGCCTTTTTAATTTTTAATTTTTAATTTAAATTGATGAGGTTTGAAGGTCTGAACGTGTCAGAATTTTTCTCAAATATCAAGGATAAATTGAGTAAAGTCACTAAGGGAGTAGGCGATAATTCCGATCTAGAATCGCCAAATGCTGCCAATAGCACCGGGCTAAACTCATCGCAATCCCCGCCTGAATTGTCGGGGCGGATAACTGGTGAGCGATCGGAGTATGTGATATCAGAAGATGCTGAACCTCCAGAAGAGTCAGAATTAGCATCAGAATATTCCTACTCAGAACAGGATGAATTTCCCATAGTCAAGCGCGATTGGGAAGGATTGAGGCGCTTAATCGTTTGGTTGGAAATTGAACCTCAAGTTAGCAGCTTGCAAGAAAAAGGCAAGAGATTGTTGGGGCCGGGCTTGAGTTTGCTGGGAAATAAATTACCAGAACAATCTCATAGTAGCGAGTTGCCGGAAAATAGCGCACCGCCAAATACCGAACTGCAAATAAATACCGAACTACAGGAAAATAGCGCACCGCCGAATACCGAACTGCAAATAAATACCGAACTACAGGAAAGTATTGCACCGCCGAACACCAAACTGCAAATAAATACCGAAGTACAGGAAAATAGCGCACCGCTAAATACCGAACTGCAAATAAATACCGAACTACAGGAAAGTATTGTACCGCCGGAAGATAGCGCACCGCAGAAAAATACTAAAAAACGGCTCTCCAGGCGCCCTAAATTTTGGATAGGTTTAGGTGTTCTCAGTATAGGAAGTGGCGCTTTAATCTACGGTTTGTGGATTTTATACACCTTAGACAAAGGTTTGCCGGATGTTAACGATTTGTCGGCTTTTAACCGCGACGGGACGCTGACAATTAAGGCGGCTGACAATACGATTTTGTTGCAGTCGGGGCCGGCAACTAGAGATAAGCTGAAACTTAAGGAAATTCCCGAACTGTTGACTAAAGCTTTTATTGCGATAGAAGACCGCCGTTTTTACGAACATCGCGGGGTGGATTATCAAGGTATTGTGCGATCGATCGCTTCTAATGTGATAGCCAGAGATTTGGTGCAGGGCGGCAGTACAATTACCCAACAATTGGCCCGCGTGGTTTTTCTCAATCAGGAAAGAAGCCTTAAGCGGAAGGTTCGGGAAGCTCTTTTAGCTCAAAAAATAGAGCGGGAGTTGACTAAAGAACAAGTCTTAGAAAGATATTTAAATCTGGTTTATTTGGGTTCAGATGCTTACGGAGTGGCGGATGCGGCTTGGGTTTTCTTTAGCAAACCCGTCGATAAATTAACTTTGGCAGAGATGGCAACTTTGGCGGGTTTGCCGCCTGCCCCGAGCGAATATTCGCCTTTAGTTAATCCGAATATTGCTAAGCAACGTCGCAATATTGTGCTGCAACAAATGCAGGAAGCGAAGGTAATTACAGAGGCCCAGGCGAAGGAAGCCCAGGCGGAACCGATAAAAGTGAAACAAAGTCAGCCGAAACGATTTAAAGTAGTCGCGCCTTATTTTGCTAGTTACATTCGCAAGGAATTGCCGCGCTATGTTTCTAAGGATGCTTTGGAATCTGGTGGTTTGACTGTCGAGACGACGGTGGATTTGAAGTGGCAGAAAATAGCGGAACAAGTTATTAAAGATGCGATCGATGTTGATGGCCGCCGTCAGGGTTTTGAACAGGCGGCTTTGGTTTCAATAGAAGCTAAAACTGGGGAAGTTAAGGCCCTGGTAGGTGGCGGAAGTTTTAAAGACAGTCAGTTTAATCGGGCTACGCAGGCTTTGCGGCAGCCCGGATCGACTTTTAAGGGGTTGGTTTATGCGGCGGCTATGGGGGCGGGTTTTTCGCCTTACGACAGCTATGAAGATGCGCCAATTATTATCGACGGCTATCAACCGAATAATTACGGGAAAAAGTTTAGCGGTTGGCGATCGATCTCTGATGCTTTGACGAGTTCGGTAAATGTCGTAGCTGTCAGAGTGTTGATGGATGTCGGGTTTGAACCGGCGATTAAATTAGCCCACGATATGGGAATTAAGTCTAAATTAAGTCCGATTTATTCCCTAGCTTTGGGCTCGTCTGAGGTTAATTTGCTGGAATTAACTAATGCTTACGGTACTTTAGCGTCGGAAGGTAATTTTATTGAAGCCCACGGAATTACTAAGGTGATCGATCAGCGGGGAGATGTGATTTATAAGGCTGATTTTAAACCGAAGCGGGTTTTGGATAAGGATAGTGCGGCAATTACTACTTGGATGTTGGAGGGTGTGGTGACTGGTGGTACGGGCGGGCCTGCTTCTTTGGGCGATCGGGCTGTGGCTGGTAAAACTGGCACTTCGGAAAAGGTGCGGGATTTGTGGTTTATCGGTTACATTCCGCAGGTAGTAACTGGGGTTTGGTTAGGGAATGATGACAATTATCCGACGGGGGGAACTAGCGGTACTGCTGCTTACAATTGGCGCGATTTTATGAGTAAAGCTGTGAAGGGAATGCCGGTGCAGGAGTTTCCCAAGTTGCCTAAGTTGGAGGGCCGCAAAGGCAGTATTAAGGCGAAACCCGTCGAACCGAAGGAGATTATTCGAGGGATGATTATGAATGACGATGGTGCGATCGTCCCTTACAATCCCAATCCCGAACCGAAGCATCGCGAACCAGCTTATCAAGAACCAGCTTACCAAGAACCAGCTTACAAAGAGCCGGCTTATCAAGAACCAGCTTATCAAGAACCAGAGCGTTATCAAGAACCGAGATATTAAGCAATAATTACAAGCAATTGCGATGTGTAGGGGCAGGTTCACCAATAATCCTTAATGAGTACCAACAATTGAAATAAACCTGCCCCCACCCAACCAACAATTTAAATGTACATTGGATTGATTGCAAGAATTGGAATTGGGAATTTTTAACCGCAGATTATGGCAGATTAACACGGATTAACGCAGATGTATTTGCGGACTTCAATCCGATCGCAATTTAATCTCGTTTCAGCCGCACCATAAAAAAGCCATCCATTTGATGCTTGTGCGGCCAAACTTTGACCCATCCTTCTGGTGATGGCTGGACTGGTAAATCAATGGTTGGCGGTTCGATTTGCCAGTCAGGATTGCTATCTAAGAACGATCGCACAACCTGTTCATTTTCCAAAGGATGAATCGTGCAAGTTGCGTAAACTAAGACGCCGCCGGACTTGACAAATGTCGCTGCATTTGCTAGTAATTCCGATTGCAGTTGCGATTGTTGTTGAATATTTTCGGGAGTGTGTCGCCAGCGGGCGTCGGCGCGGCGGTGGAGGGTTCCGAGGCCGGAACAAGGTGCGTCTAATAATACTCTGTCTGCTAGGTTGATAAATTCTGGGAAGTGGCGGCTGTCTCCGGTATGAATTTTAATAGATTTCATCTGGAGTCGATCGGCATTTTCAGCAAGTTTTTTGAGTCGGCTAGCGGTTTTGTCGCAGGCGTAAATAGTACCTGTATCCTGCATTAATTCAGCGCTGTGGGTGGTTTTCCCTCCCGGTGCAGCGCAGGCATCGATGATGGTTTCCCCCGGTTGCGGATCGAGTAAATGGGTGACTAATTGAGCGCTACTATCTTGAATTGTCCACCAACCTTCGCTATATCCGGGGAGATTTTGAATTGCGCCGGTGCTGCCATTTAGTCTTAATGCTTGGGGTAAATGGGGGATTCTGCTGGTTGAGATGTTCTGGGCTTGGAAGGCACTCTCGATTTGGGCGATCGAGCTTTTTAAGGGATTGATTCTCAGGTCAATTGTGGGAGATTGGTTGAACCATTCGCAGAGTTGTTCTGTTTCGGTTTCGCCTATTTGTTCGTTCCACAATTCTACTAGCCAGTCGGGGAAGCTGTGGAGAATTCCGAGGCGTTGGACTGATGATTTATAGTTAGTAACTGTTAATGGGTTTAAGTCGGTTTCTGTTAAACGGATATATTGCCGCAGCAAGCCGTTGACAAAACTGCTGAGTCCTGATAATTTGTTTTCTTTTGCTAGTTGAACGGTGGTGTTGACGGCGGCGGAGGGGGGAATGTGGTTGAGATATTGGAGTTGATATAAGCCTAAATGTAGGATTGTACGTAGATCGGGCGGTTGTTGGGAGGCTTTTTTGGTGGCTAGTTTGTCGATGATGAAGTCGATCGCGCGCATTCTCCTGACACTACCATAGACTAATTCTGTGACTAAACGGCGATCGAGGTCGTTGAGTTGGGAATTGCGAAAAGTGCGATCGAGGGCGGCGTCTGCGAATGCACCGCGACGGTGGACTTCGCGGAGTGCGAGAAAGGCTATTTGGCGGGGATTTTGCATGGCTGGTTGGTTATATGTCAAGTTATTATAGGTTGTCTGAGGATTGAAAGCATTGTTTTCACAAGATGAAATATGAAACTAAGTTGATGTTAAGTGTATAATATAAATAACTGCTTATTTATTTGACTATTTCGAGTTTCTCTACCTGTACTAAAAGGTGATTTCTGATGACTCAAATATCTGTAAAAAGTACAAAAAATATTGAGATACCAACTCCTGCTGAAGACGATGCGAGTATTCTGCCGCTCGAAAATGGCGATCGGCTTTCACAACCTGAATTTCACGATCGCTATCTCGCCATGCCGCACGTCAAGAAAGCCGAATTAATTGAAGGAATTGTGTATATGCCATCCCCAGTACGTCACAGAAGCCACGGTAAACCCCATGCTGCGATTACCGGATGGTTGTTGAATTACCAAGTGGCAACACCAGGGGTCGATTTAGGGATTGAAACTACTGTATTCTTAGATTTAGAAAATGAACCGCAGCCCGATGCTTTGCTGCGAATTGAGAATGGAGGAAATTCGCGAATTACTGATGATGATTACGTGCAAGGTGCGCCGGAATTGATTGTAGAAATAGCTGCGAGTACAGCATCTAAGGATTTGCATGATAAGAAAAATGCTTATCGGCGAAATGGGGTGCAGGAGTATATGGTTTGGCAGATTAACAAACAACGTTTGCATTGGTTTAGATTGGAAAAAGGCAAGTATATTTCTATCCCACCGGATGAGAATGGTGTTATTTGCAGTATAGTTTTTCCGGGTTTGTGGTTGGCTGTACCGGCTTTGTTGTCGGGAAATTTGGCGCAGGTGATGGCGGTTTTGCAGGAGGGGATTAATTCGTCGGAACACGCGGAGTTTGTTGGGATTTTGTCTGGAGAGTCGGGAAAGGGCGATTGCAATCAGTAGAGACGCGGTTTCAACCGCCCGGTTTTCTTTGTTCAAATTTCGTCGGGATTGATGCCCATTTCTCGCAATTTGTCGGAAAGGCGATCGGCTTTTTGTTGTACTAACTCTTTCTCCTGTCGTTCTTGTTCCATTTGTTGCTGTGCTAATTCTTTTTGTCTCGACAACTCCACATAAGACAAAAACTTCTGTCCATCAGGGCGATAAATTTCCAAGTCTCCCGATGCAGTTTGAAAACGTATCTGCAAACGCGGACTCACCCAACCATCCATTAATTCAATATAGTTGAGTTTTCCGTCACTTCTCACCCAACCTATTAACTTCTCATCCTTTAAATCGTAGAAATAGCATTCTTCAACTCCATAATCTTCGTAAAACTTAAACATCTTAAATATTTCTCCCAGTCTGTTTCCCGGCGATAGGATTTCAAAGACAACTTGCGGGGCGATATTATCTTCAAGCCACTGTTGGTAGGAACCTCTGTAACCTTTGGGTCTGCCAAACACTACCATCGTATCAGGTGCTTGGCGAGTTTTGTTGTCTCCTTCGACGGGATACCACAGCAAATCACCTGCTACAAAGACATTTTCGTTGTCTTTGTATAAGGCATCTATTCCACCTTGAATGGTGACAATTAATTCAAACTGTTGGGTATTGTCTGACATGGGTTTGCCGTCGCTGTCGGGGTAGATGATTTGTGGTGAGGTTTTAGTTGGAATTGTTGCTGTCATGGGGATGAGTCCTTTGCTAGTAAAAGTATGTCATTGCGAGCGTCTTAGCGAAGCAATCGCAAGGGTTATGATAGCTTTAAATTCTGTGACATGATAACGTTTATTTGCCCATACCTACTTATCATCAATTTATATTTTACTCTATTTTCTAAGGCAATACGTTTTGAGAAAAACGTATTTTAACCGTTCCATCTTCAACCTGCGGAGGCAGGTTTTGCTTGTATAGACGCGGTTTCAACCGCCGAGTCTTTCTGACACCAATGGTTCTAATAAATTGCGTTCTTCAATGGGAAGTTCTAGCAAAACTCGTCTGTCGCCCTTGGTGTCCTTATAGCGGACAGCCGCATTCAGCAGGCGCATGGGAATTTGGAATTGTTCGTAGTTGCTGGTTTGTTCTTGCCACAATTCTAACCAAGTGCGGGCGGCTTTGTCGCTGACCATTTCTGACATTAGCGCGGGGATATTTCGCACGATTCCCTGTCCTAAGATTGAGAGATATTTGTGTTTTTCGTAAAGTTCGATTAGGCTGGCGATGCGAGCTTTCCAGATTGCTACATCCTTGTTGGCGAAGAGGTTGAAGAAAATTAGTTTAACATCATTTAGGCTGGCGATCCGATTCTGACCTGTCGCTAGATTCTTTTTGGCGAAGAGGTTGCTGATAATTAATATTGTATTGTCTTCATCAGCTTCGCTATCAAGTTTAAGTCGTTGAAAGGCATCCTCTAAGGCGGTAATTCCTTCATCCCAACGATTCAAATCAAGAAGGAAAATAGCGCGTTTGAAGAAAACAGATAAATCTCGACAACCTAGTTTTATGGCTGTGTCATAAGATGCTAATGCTTCGCTGTAGCGATCGAGATGATCCAGAACCCAGCCTCGCTCGAACCAAGCATCTGTATAATCAGGGTCAATATCGATCGCTTTGTCATAAGATGCTAAGGCTTCTTCATAGCGATTGAGAGAAAATAGCAACCAACTTCTGTTCACCCAAACTAATTTTTCATTGGAGTCAATCTCGATCGCTTTATCATAGGATGCTAAAGCTTCTTCATAACGTTTTAGGTGGTTAAGTACAATTCCTCGATTGTTCCAAACCAACGCATAATTGAATTCAAGCTCGATCGCTTTGTCGCAGGATGCTAAGGCTTCTTCATAGCGTTCGAGCTTACCGAGTACATAGCCTCGAAGATGCCAAATGCTCGCATGATGGGGTTCAAGCTCGATCGCTTTGTCGCAGGATACTAAGGCTTCTTCATAGCGTTCGAGGTTGTTAAGTAGACCACCTCGGCTGTTCCAAACCGACAAATTATTAGGTTCAAGTTCGATCGCTTTGTCGTAAGATGCTAAGGCTTCTTCATGGCGTTCAAAGTTGTTGAGCAGATCGCCTCGCAGCTCCCAAATGCTCGCATGATTGGGTTCAATTTCGATCGCTTTTTCGCAGGATGCTAAGGCTTCTTCGTAGCGATCGAGCATACCGAGTACAAAAGCTCGGTTAACCCAAACCCAGTTATAACTTGGTTCAAGCTCGCTCGCTTTGTCGTAAGATGCTAAGGCTTCTTCGTAGCGTTTGAGGCTGTTGAGTACATGGCCTCGTCGAATATACCAAACGCTCGCACGATCGGATTCAAGATCGATCGTTTTGTCCCAAGATGCTAAGGCTTCTTCATAGCGTTTGAGGCTGTTGAGTACATCGCTTCGGAAAATCCAAGCTGACAAATTATTGGGTTCAAGCTCGATCGCTTTTTCGCAGGATGCTAAGGCTTCTTCATCGCGTTCAAGATTGTTGAGTGCATAGCCTCGCAGATGCCAAATGTTCGCAAGATTAGGATCAAGCTCGATCGTTTTGTCATAAGATGCTAAGGCTTCTTCATAGCGTTCAAGGTTGTTGAGTACATAGCTTCGGAAAGCCCAACCAGACAAATTATTGGGTTCAAGCTCGATAGCTTTATCATAGGATGCTAAAGCTTCATCGTAACGTTTTATTTTTTTTAATACATTACCTCGACTGTTCCAAACGAACGCATAATTGAGGTCAAGAGCGATCGCTTTGTTGTAAGATATTAAGGCTTCTTCATACCGTTCGAGGTTGTCGAGTATATCGCCTCGACTATCCCAAACTAACGCATAATTAGGATCAAAGTCGATGGCTTTGTCGTAAGATGCTAAGGCTTCTTCATACAGTTCTAGGCTATTAAGTACATCACCTCGGTTAACCCAGACTAACGCATCATTAGGGTCAAGGTCGATCTCTTTGTCATAAGATGCTAAGGCTTCTTCATAGCGTTCGAGACTTTTGAGTACATTGCCTCGAAGATACCAAATGTTCGCACGATCTGGGTCAAGCTCAATCCCTCTGTCATAGGATGCTAAGGCTGCTTCATAGCGTTCGACACAGTTGAGTACATAGCCTCGACTGCTCCAAACCCACAAATTATTGGGTTCAAGTTCGATCGCCCTATCAAATGATGCTAAAGCTTCTTCATAGCGTTCGAGACGGTTGAGTACATAGCCTCGAATATGCCAAATACTCGCATCATTGGGTTCAAGCTCGATCGCTTTGTTATAGGCTTCTAAAGCTTCTTCATAGCGTTCGAGACGGTTGAGTACATGACCGCAAGTATACCAAATGCTCCATTCATTGGGTTCAAGTTCGATCGCTTTTTTATAGGATCCTAAAGCTTCATCGTAATGTTCGAGGCTGTTAAGTACATGACCCCGAATAAACCAAATGCTCCATTCATTTGGTTTAAGCTCGATCGTTTTGTCGTAAGCTGCTAAAGCTTCATCGTAACGTTCAAGGTCGTTAAGTAAACTGCCTCGGCTACTCCAGAACAACACATTATTGGGGTCAAGTTCAATGGCTTTGTCATAGGATGCTAAAGCTTCTTCATAGCATTCGAGGTTTTCAAGTACACTACCACGACGGTTCCAAGCCGACGCATTATTAGAGTCAAGTTCGATCGCTTTATTGCATGATGCTAAGGCTTCTTCGTAGCGTTCGAGGTTTTCAAGTACATCGCCTAGGCTCTCCCAAACCGACGCATAATTAGGGTCAAGTTCGATCGTTTTTTTATAGGATGCTAAAGCTTCATCGTAATGTTCGATGTTGTTGAGTACCTTGCCTCGACTCTCCCAAACTGACCCATTATTAGGATCAAGTTCGATCGCTTTATTGCAGGATGCTAAAGCTTCTTCATAGCGTCCGAGGCAGTTGAGTATATAACTTCGTATAACCCAAATAATTGCATGATTGGGATCGACCTCGATCGCTTTGTCCCAAGATGCTAAAGCTTCTTCAAAGCGTCCGAGGTAGCTGAATACATAGCCTCGACTGTTCCAAATCCACGCATTATTGGGTTCAAGCTCAATCGCTTTGTCCAAAGATGCTAAGGCTTCTTCATACCGTTCAAGGTTGCTGAGTAGATGACCCCGAAGATACCAACTGCTCGCACCATCGGACTCAAGCTCGATCGCTTTGTCGTAAGATGCTAAGGCTTCTTCGTCGCGTTTAAGGTTGCCTAGTACATTGCCTCGAAGATGCCAAATACTCGCATGATTGGGGTCAAGGTCGATCGCTTTGTCGCAGGATGCTAAAGCTTCTCCATAACATTCAAGATTATTGAGTACATAGCCTCGACCATACCAAAGACTCGCATGATTGGACTCAATCTCGATCGCTTTGTCGCAGGATGCTAAGGCTTCTTCATAGCGTCCGAGGTTGTTGAGTACAGAGCCTCGAAAATGCCAAACGTTCGCATAATTGAATTCAAGCTCGATCATTTTATCGTAAGATACTAAGGCTTCTTCGTAGCGTTTAAGGCACTTAAGTACATGACTTCGAGCATACCAAAGGCTCGGACTATTGGGTTCAATCTCGATCGTTTTGTTGAATGATGTTAAAGCTTCTTCGTAGCGTTCGAGTTTGTAGAATACACCGCCTTGCATCATCCAAGCTTGCCAATCTTTGGGTTCTAGGTCAATCGCTCTATCAAAGGATTCTAATGCTTCATCATAGCGTTCGAGATTGTGCAAGCAATTTGCTTTTTCCAACCAGTCCTGTGCCTGACCGCGAATTACCACCAGTTTATTTGCTAGATTCAAAATAGAAACATAGTCCTTCTTCTCCTTGCAATTTTCAATTTCCTGCACGCAAGCTGCTACTCGAAGGTTTTCATAATCATCTGTTTCCCTTGCCTGAAGTGCACGCAGTAGATATTCTCGCTCAAATACAGCATTAGGCGGTAGTGTTTCCAGACTTATATGATACTTCAAATGACTTTTTTCAGAGCTATTATAAAGTTGCTCTTTCCCGAGTGCAGTAAATCTTACCCCCAAGCGCTCCAATCGCTGTTTTAACTCTTGTGGAGTGTACCACAGTCGCAAAAAATCCACAATCAAACTAATCGGCCCGCCCCGATACTTCTTCACATCCATGCAAAAGCGCATCAGCACTTCTTTAATTTCATAATACGACTCGCGCCCACTCGACTCACTCGTTACATAACCCATTCCCGACAGTTGCTTAAGTTGGCTGGATGCTGTCTGATGCGTTATAAAACAGCGTTGGGCAATCTCTTTAACCATGACAGCCCCGCGCCGATCGCACAAAAATTCAACTATCTTGCGTTGCTGTGGCGAAAGCCATGCCATCCGCGCCTGATAGTACGGTGTCAATTCATCCAGAGTTTGCAAAAATGATTTCACCAGTTGATCGAGCGAATCGCGAGTTAGAAATTCCGCAAAAATCATATAAACTCGGTGGTTGCCGCCAGCCAATTGATGGATTGCTTCAATTCGAGAACGTCCGGTTGGTGTTTCTATGAATAATTCTAGTTCTTTGTTGCCCTCTAATTTAGCGATATTTTTCAACAAGCAGACAACTTCATCTAAATTTAGCTTTTCTAAAGAGTGGAGATTGAAAAAATGGTAGAAGGGCGCTTTTTTATTATCAATTCCTTTGAATGAATGCTGCGAGGTTGCAAAAATCGTACAGAAATGATAACTTTCTAAATAGTCTCGAAATTGCTGCTGCCCGCTGTCGCCCAACCCTTCAAACAAATCATCCAGGTTTTCTGCAAGTAAAAGCAGAGTGCGATCGCCCACAAAATCTTTCAGCAATTCTGCTGCTATTTGTTGAGCGGTATCAGCCGATTCACTGTAAAGCGCTTCAACCCGATCGCAAAGTTGAGCATTGTATTGGCCCGGATATTCTTTTTGGAGCGATCGCAAAATTCGCAGCAGCAAATCGAGAAACGACGTGACGCCCCACTCTTCCTCCCGCAACCAAGCAATCAGCACTTTTTCCCGCAAATCCTCCATTTTGGAGACGCGGTGATACATGAGCGAGACTAAGTGCGTCTTCCCAATACCTCGCATCCCGATCGACAGGTGATGCTGCTCGCTCTGCTTGAGGATGCTCTGGCGGATTGACTCGACTAGCTCGGAAGCCAAATCATGACGCTGCACCAACATCTCCTCTAAATCTTCGTGCTTCATCAGACTCGGCGTGAAGCGAGAGAGAAGTGTACCTTTCATACTGTCAACCTCCTGGATAATAACTGGTTCCCAAGAAGAGCCTGGGAACGAGAAATTTTTGTTGATACGTTTTCCATGAAATGCTTCTTATACAGTCCTGGACGCACGAGTGGTCAGAAACCGGGTTTTTTACCGAATCTTCGGGCTACAACCAAGGATTTTCGTAAAAAAACCCGGTTTCTCGGGCCCCATGCCTAAGTCCTATTATACAAGGCTTTTTGGGTTAATACGTCTAATTTACCATAGGTTTAAAGAAAGTACGTTATTTCTATTGTATATTTCTAAAAGCAGTGTTAAACTGCCTTTAACAAGCAAACAAGCGCCCCTAGGTGGTACTAGAGACGCTTTCGATCGCTTGTTTTGACGAGGCACTGGCTGCAACCAGTAGCACAAGAAATGTAGTTTTTGGTCTATTTAGACCGAGGAATTCTCATGACTAATTATAACAGCGAACAGCTCAATCTGTTCACCCAGCCGATCGCAGTTTTGGTGGAAATTGACTGCACTGTTGAACGTGCCGCCGAATTAGTACAACGCTCAAAAAGCTCAATCTACGAGCCGCTCAGGAAAAATAAACCGTATCTGCGGAAGGTTGCCACAGGTACGTGGCAAATTTCCCATACAGGAAAAAAAGATGGCTCAATTCTTGTGAATGTTGCCTTCATTTTTTCTCCAAAAGATGAGTATTGGAGACTTACTTAAACCCAAACCTCAAGGCTGCGTTAGTCCAAGCTTAACGCAGCCTTCTGCCTCACTTGTTGGGAATCGAGGCAGAGCCGAGGGATCTACCTCCCCAGGCAGAGCCGGAGAACGAGAAAAAAGGATATAAAAATCTGCAAAATCTTCTTGACGTTTTGTTACAATACGCAAAACTTGATATTTTAAACTATACGGAATGACCTTCTTCAACCCCTGTGAACCTCTAATCCGCTCCAAACAAGAACATCTCGACGTACAAGATCTCGCTGGCCTCTTGCGCCTCCGCTGGCAAGTCGGAAATATTACTCTTTTCTCAGGATTTTATACCCGCATTGACCAAACTTTTCTGCTTTGGGCTTTGGTGACGGCGGGGATTTTTTTCACGGCTCAGTTTGTCCCGCTTAGTTGGAGCTTTCAGGCGATTCTGTGGTCAACAGTGACTCTAATTGGCACTGGGGTAATGGCGGTTTTGACTTTGTTTTGGGTAAAGGTTGAGCGGGTTAGCTGGATTCTTTACTCTTGGGCGATTTTGATGATTTCTGGTTTGATTTTGACGGATTGCAGTATTTTTGCGGGTTGGGGATTTTGGTTGCTGCATCTGTGCGATTTGTGGTTGGGGTTGAGCGCGATCGGCTATTTTTGTACTGGACTCGGTTTGCGATCGCGCACTTTTATCCTCATCGGGCTAACTCATTTATTTAGCATACCTCTATTAACATTCGTTGCCCCTTGGCAATATCTAACCACAGGGATAATTATGGCGGGATGTTTGCTGTTACTCTCAGAGTTGCAGTGGGATATGCGATCGCCGATCGACAATACGTTGCTGTGCGAAGAACAAAAAGAATTCAACCGAATTCAACAGCAACGGCGGCAGTTGGGCGCGAATGCAGCCAAATAACTCAAAAATCTTAACAGTCCGCAATCTTATAATTCGCTGAAAACTCACTTAAGCTGCGATCCCCGAACCTAAGTCTGAGAGAGGATTCCAAAAGTGCGATCGATCTCTTAATCAAAACAAAAACAGCATCTTTTAGATCGAAAAAGTGTAAAGAATTCTGTACAACAGGTCACAATTTAGAGAAATCGCAGAGAATAGAAACATACAGCATAAATAAAAAATAAACCTTAACCAGAACAGGAGTTTTGTTGTTTTACCTGTGAATCGCCAACCTAAGGAGAACGGTGTCCGGGAGGCGACTGGCGAAAAATGCTGTACTTACCACGATAAAAGTTAATTCTGGTTGACAGTAGTTGTCAAAACCAAAAAGTGGTGCAGGGTTTTTACCGTTTCCCCTGCTTTGCAGTCTCTGAGGAGAGGCTAAACCCTCTACTAGAACAGCCTGAGGAGATTGGCACACAATTTGACAGGTGGTCAGGCGGATGTTTGAGTTACCTTGTTTAATAAAATTGAGGAAATGCTCGCTTAGCAGCATTGCAGGACTTAGGATTAAATAAGTCCTGCTTTATCATAGGTTCGTAGTAAGGACTTTAGTCCTCCCTCTTGAATTTAGAAAGAAAGGACTGAAGTCCTGACTACAAACTTGTAGGTTATGTTTTACTCGCTACGTGGATTTTCGCAAAAGGGTGCATCTGGTTTTGGAAGAGGGCGAAGCATGACCGTATATAAGTTATTAGTTCTAATCTCATATTGACTGCGGTCATGCTTCGCCCCTACAGATATATTTGTCAAACCCAGATACACTATCGCAAAATTTCTCGCACTTCCATTAAAATCTGTCCCAACATATTTTTGCCACTGCCATCTTTCCCACAACCCCAATAGTAATCTCCAGGTGCGTTTTCGACTATTTCTTCATCCCCGGTAGCGAGTAAAATTTCGCGGATATCGGCATGAGTTTCAAATTTGCGTAATACGCATTTTCGCATGATATCATCTTTGACTTGTTCCCAATCTTGGCGCAGGGGACGAGAGCGTTCGCGCCCCATTTTTGCTGCATCTTTCGGCGTTTTTGCTTGGCGAATTTGCTCGCAGTGTTCCGTTTTGGGAAACTTTTGTGCTTGAAAATAATGTTCGGTAGTCGGCCAGTATTCTCCGTCTAACTTGAATCCGTGACGGGAAAAGTTAGAGAAACTACCGTATTCGCTGCGAGTGCTGTAAAAGTAGATAGTCATAATCTCTCCGATTTCAACCGCCATAATAACTTGGGTCTACGGCCAGCTTTACCTATCTTGATTCTCCACTATCTTAAACTGCAAATCAATATTTTCAAGATGGGAACCAATGTAAGACAACAAAGCGTAGATAAATACAATCGTTCCCACCATTTCCAAAATTTCCTCAACCGAAGCCAGCAAACCGTAGATCAAAGTTCGCTGACCTACCGCATCTGCATAATAACCGCAAACCATTTCCATGCCAAGCGCTCCACCTACATATATACTGCCTGCGAGTAGAAATAAATCCCTGGTTTTTCGGGGTAAGTGCCAGAGAAACTTGAGATAAGTCAGCCCAGTAACTGCAACAAAAATCGCCCCCGGAATTACCCAAATGAAGTAAAAAAATCCCCCTAAATTCAGTGACTCTCGCAAGTCGTTAATAATTAATATTTCATGCAGGCTCAAGATTTCATCTAAAGAGAATAATACAAAGATGAACCCTAGTGCCTTCCAATGCCGAAAATATCGATCGCCCTGCTTCTGCTTGGCAGCAGCAATAATACCTAGCAAAATCCCGCAAAACAGTAAAGTAAATGACGAGTACCACGAGGGATAATTTATTTCTCTGTCTAAATTAAACAAATGAATCCAGCGTTCGCGATAGTTAAAACCGTAGCGCAGAACTTGTACGGTGAAACCAGCAACAGCAAAGAAGAGCACCCAAATGCTAAGAGAGAAGGCAACTCTCTTTGGCGAAACAGAAATAATGAATTTCATCGACTTTTTGGTAAACTAGAACAAGCAAAATAAAACTATAAAGTAAAAAATAAAAAATGCAAACATCCGCGCTATCCGTCTCTGCTGATTGTTCTGTATAAAAAAATACTAATAACTGAAAATGCGCGTTCAAATTCAAACCTTCACTGTCCGCAAGCGGTTTGCACTTACCATCAGCCGCGGTACAACAGCCCAAAGTACCAATTTGTGGGTAAAATTAACACACGAAGGTATCGAAGGTTGGGGAGAAGCATCGCCCTTTTCCACAGGTTCTAAGCCCCAAACTACCGAGAGTCTGCTAGCAGCATTGCAGGAAGTTGCACCGCTACTAGAAAAGTTTACTCCGTGCGATCGCCAAAAAGT
Organism: Microcoleus sp. PH2017_34_RAT_O_A; assembly: GCF_020737885.1. Lineage (NCBI taxonomy): Bacteria > Bacillati > Cyanobacteriota > Cyanophyceae > Oscillatoriales > Microcoleaceae > Microcoleus > Microcoleus sp. PH2017_34_RAT_O_A. The sequence goes on from NZ_JAEQDD010000018.1 coordinate 50,523, forward strand.
CGAACAAATTTTCACAGAAGTCGAGTTACCCTCGGCCGCCCGCGCCGGCATCGACATGGCAATGCACGACTGGCTGGGCAAAAAAGCAGGCTTCCCGCTGTGGAAAATGTGGGGATTAGATCGATCGCGCATTGTCCCCACATCAGTCACCATCGGCATAAATTCGCCGAGGAGTGCGAGAGACAGAGTGCGCGATTGGTTTGGCAAAGATGGGACAAATCCCGCCAGCATCAAATACCGCGCTGTCAAAATCAAGTTGGGAAATCCCGCAGGAATTGAAGCCGACAAAGCTATGTTAATCGCAGTATTAGACGAAGCACCACCCAACATTCAAATTAGTGTTGATGCTAACGGCGGTTGGAGTTTAAAAGAAGCAGTAGAAATGTGTCGCTGGCTGGAAAAATATAACATAAATTATGTCGAACAACCGCTATCACCAGTCGCGGATATGGCTGAATTCTCGGAACTTTACCGTCAATCGCCCTTGCCAATTTTTGCTGATGAAAGTTGCTTTAATAGTTCTGATATACCCAAGTTAGCACAGTGCGTCCACGGCATCAATATCAAAATGATGAAATCCGGCGGATTGAGCGAAGCTATGCGGATGATTCACACAGCCAAAGCCTGCAATCTGCAAGTGATGTTCGGCTGCTATTCCGATAGTGCGATCGCAAATACCGCAGCAGCACAACTTTCTCCCCTCGCTGATTACTTGGATTTGGACAGTCACTTGAATTTACTAGACGATCCTTTCAGCGGCGCAGTCGTTGAAAATGGGTGTTTGCTGCCAAATGGGCGATCGGGATTGGGAGTGCAGCGAATTGACCTTGTAGAATAGAAATATCGTTAAACAGTTGACAGTTGACAGTTGACAGTTGACAGTTGTAGCGTGCGTCGCCACCAACCATCACAAATAAAAATCGACCATTGATGAGCGACGCACCTTACTTACAGTTGACAGTTGATAGAGGAAGCACGAGGTTTTCAGGATGGGGATTTACAGCCAACCCTAAAAATATTCCACCTAAAGACGAGCGTTTTAAAACCATGAATTTCGATCAAAACAAATCTGGAGATACTATGATGCCAGTAGAATCAATAGGACAGGGAATTGATAGAGAAGCCAAGCTTTTTTTTGAAGAACACAAGCCGCCCACTGATTTAATCTTTGATGATGGTGCAGAAATGGAAAGCAACCGCCACCGCATAGCAATGACCGTTTTAATCCGTTCGGCAGAACAAGGTTTAGCTAACCGGAACGATTTTTTTGTCGGTGGCAATATGTTTATCTACTTCAGTGCCCAACAGGTTCGCAATCGGGATTATCGAGGCCCAGATTTTTTCGCTGTGTTGGGTGTTGACGGCAATACTTCCCGACAAGGCTGGGTAGTTTGGGATGAAAACGGACGTTACCCGGATATCATTGTGGAACTGCTTTCACCATCAACGGCTAATGAGGATATAGGCAAAAAAAAGGATATTTACGAGCAGGTTTTCAGAACACCTGATTATTTTGTATTCGATCCTTTCGATGCGAATTCTTTGCAGGGATGGCGTTTAGATAACAATCAACGCTATCAGCCGTTAGTCCCCGACGATCGGGGTTGGCTGTGGAGCCAAAGTTTGGGCTTTTGGTTGGGGACTTGGGACGGAATTGTCGATCGAGAAACAGCAACTTGGGTGCGTTTCTACGACGAATCTGGCAATCTAATTCTGTTACCTGAGGAAGCTGCTCAACAACAAGCAGAAGCTGCTCAACAACAAGCAGAAGCTGCTCAACAGCGAGCCTCGCGACTAGAAGCCAGATTGCGAGAATTGGGAGAAGATCCGAATGCTTTGAACCAGTAATCGCCAATCAGAAACCCGGTTTCTTCCTAGATTTATCGTTACTAAACGCAAAATTCTAAGAAACCGGGTTTCTAGCCCCCGTCGCCCGGATATGTAATCCGTGAAACTGTCCGCAGTGTTGATATAATGTCCGGTAAATTAACCACAATACTTGTAGGAGCGGGTTTCACCAACAATCTTTGATTCACATCCACAATATCGGGAGTATCTCAGTTTTGCAAGAATCATTTTTTTAAGAGCGGACTGAAGTCCGTACTACGAACCTTTTTTGAGCGGAACGAATCATTTTTTTAAGAGCGGACTGAAGTCCGTACTACGAATCCGTACTACGAACCTTTTTTGAGCGGAATGAATCATTTTTTTAAGAGCGGACTGAAGTCCGTACTACGAACCTTTTTTGAGCGGAACACTGTAAATGCAAAAATGAGATGCTCCCACAATCTCTATAAACACGCCCTCACTCACGAGGCGACTACACTGAATCAATGACTGAAAACTATCCTATCAAAAATGGCAAAGTTGCTATCTTGCTGCACGAGGGAATTCTCGGCACTTCCGGCAAAACAGGCTTAGCATTTTTGCGCTACAGTGAAGCACAAATTGTAGCAGTAATTGACCGCCAATGTCCGGGAAAATCTTTATCTGAATTAACTGGTATTCCTCAACAATTACCGATCGTTGCTTCCGTTGCAGAAGCACTGCAATTTGCGCCGGATATTCTGCTAATTGGTATTGCTCCATCCGGCGGTGTTTTGCCGCCGGAATGGCTGCCAGAAATTAATCAAGCGGTAGCAGCAGGTTTGTCGGTTGTCAACGGTTTGCACGCGAAACTTGCACCTTTGATAACGGTTCCGTTAACCGAAAATCAATGGATTTGGGACGTGCGTCAGGAACCGAAGTCTGTTGGGGCGATCGCCTCTGCCGCCGCTGCTAAATTAAGCTGTCGCCGCGTGTTAACTGTCGGTACAGATATGAGCGTTGGCAAAATGTCAACCAGTTTGGAACTCAATCGCACTTGTTTGCAGCGGGGTTGGCGTTCCAAATTTTTAGCAACCGGACAAACGGGTTTAATGATCGGAAATGAAGGCCTTGCATTGGATGCAGTTCGAGTTGATTTCGCCGCCGGTGCTGTCGAACAAATGGTATTGAAATTAGGTTCTGACTGCGATATTCTGCACGTAGAAGGGCAAGGTTCGCTATTGCATCCGGGTTCGACGGCGACTCTGCCGCTGTTGCGGGGCGCGCAGCCAACTCACTTAATTTTAGCGCACCGAGCCGGACAAATTCACATTCGCAATCACCCGCACGTATCGATTCCGAGTTTGTTGAAAGTGGTTGAATTGTACGAAATGGTGGCCCCTGCTGCGGGTGCTTTTGTTGGGGCAAAAGTCAGTGCTATCGCTCTCAATACTCATCACTTAACTGATGCAGAAGCGCTGTTAGCAATAGCAGGAATTCAAGCAGAAACGCGATTGCCTTGTACCGATCCGGTGCGGTTTGGCGCTGACGTGTTGCTGGGGGCGATCGCCAATTGATATGCTACAATAAGTTACAAATAGCTCTGAGCTACAGAAAACTATGACACAAAGCATTCAAGCAAAAGCACTGACACTCGGTGATGTCCAAACAAAATTTAATCTACAGTTGTCTGAAGACGAGCAATTTTTCCGAGAATGGATTGATGATTTGCCAGAAATTAGTGAGGTCGAAAAGCGATCGCTCGACAAGGTAAAAGCAGGCTATATCAATAGTACCTCATACCCTTTCCTAGAAGATACTGTAAAAATGGTGGTACTAGCTCCTTTGCTATTTGTAGCAGATTTTTTCCTAACTCCCTTTCACATAGAATGTGAAAAATCTGTTGAACTGATTGTCGAAGATGAAGATATAATTGTTAGGGGCAGCATAGATGTCCTATTATTGCTGCAATCTTTTTGGGTTGTGGCGATCGAAGCCAAGCGATCCCAATATTCCGTTGAAGCTGGACTTCCTCAATTGCTATTTTATATGCTGAATGACCCAAATTCAGAACAACCAACGTTTGGGCTGCTGACTAATGGCAGCAGTTTCCGATTCATTAAAGTGACTAAACAAGATACACCGCAGTATGCTTTATCTAAGTTGTTTGATATTCAGAATCCCGGCAACGAACTTTACGAAGTTTTTCGCATTTTCAAACGAATCGCTGCTGTAGTTTCCAGCTATAACTCATGATTGCAAGTTCTGTTTCCTTACCATCTGGATGCACAATCCGCCAAGCGTCGGAGCGAGATATCAAATCAATTAGAATGTTAGTTTGGAGTGCGAAACTCGATCCGACTCAGTTGCGCTGGGAGCAATTCTGGGTGATCGAATGTGAGGGGAAATTGGCTGCTTGCGGACAATTGCGGAAGTTTACGGGCGCGGAAGAGTTGGGTAGTTTGGTGGTGGCGAAGGATTGGCGCGATCGCGGTTTGGGCATTTACCTGACAAAACATTTAATTCAACAGGCTACAGAACCGCTATATTTAGAATGTTTGGGAAAGCGGCTCGCATCATTTTATACCCGCTTTGGCTTCGTAGAAGTTTCCGTGCAAGATTTGCCGCAGTCCCTGAAATTCAAGTTCGGTTTGTCTCAGTTAGGTAAAACTTTATTCAGACTTCCGGTAACAATTATGCAGTATCAAGCAGGTTCTTGATAATTATGACTTTTATGAATTTGAGATTCTGAATTTATGAATTGATTTTAAGTTCGATCTGTTCAATAATTGGGATTACAGGCTCGGTTCGTAGTGAGGACTTCAGTCCTCATCAGATGAGAGAGGACTGAAGTCCTCACTACGAACTTAAAATCGGTTCGTAGTGAGGACTTCAGTCCTCATCAGACGAGAGAGGACTGAAGTCCTCACTACGAACCTCTGACTCACGCACTAGATATGTATGGATGTTCCGGATTGCCCGATCGACTTTGCGTAAACTCAGGATTCACAGCCTGCGGTAGTCCAGTTGCCTAAATTGGCACAGCTACCAGTCAGATGAGTAGGCTGAAACTATTGATAAATCGTTGTTTGCAGGCTGACGAGTGTCCTGTGCCAGTACCAGACGATAAAAGTGTCAGGGCGATCGCACCAAACACATTCGATTCCTGGGAAATTAGTAAGTGTCAAGCAAACGAGTCACAGCCCAATCACAAAAAAGCAACCCCAAAAATAAAACATCTTCACAGCAGCAGTAATGCGGAATCAGCCAATCCCTAGTGTAGATAACCACATCTACCCTTGAGGTAAATCCCACCCACGGCTCAACCACTAAATCGTTAATTCAATACCTCGGAATTACCGAAGTTAAACTCCCGCAACCGCTTCTCAAATCCCTTCTAAATTTCAAAAATTCTTGGGCTTCGATCCGGATAAAAGAAGGAAAGACAAGAACAATGAAATATCAGGACAATCAATCAATCTCAACCGAGGAAATGCAGCCTCTCAAATAGCATAAAGCGACAATTACACATCCATATATTGTAACACAACAGGAGTAAATATTATGTTCAACGTAGTAAAAGCTTTCGGCTCTATCTTCTCCACTCAAGGATACAGCACAGCCAACAATCTGTTAATCAAAAATTACGTCAACACCAACTTTAACTATTTCAACGAAGAAGCAGTCGTCGATGAATCGATTTACCCGAATCAAACAGGTCGCGTCCGCTTCCAAG